>DASPUA010000156.1:0-7498 GCA_035623135.1 Thermodesulfovibrionales bacterium
ATCTTTGTATGGGCCTTTTCACTCATCTCTACGAAATCCACAAGTTCCCATGCCAGGGGAACGGCCTTCCTTTTGGGGATGTTGAAGTAGCGTGAGTAGACGATCAGATTTTCGAACACGCTGAGGTCAGGATCGAGGTTGCTGTCCTGGGGCATAACGCCGATTCTCGCCTTAATCATGCTTGGGCTCTCGACGACGTTCATGCCGAATACCCTGACCTCTCCGGACGTGGGCGGCATGAAGCAATGAATGATACGCATGACCGTGGTCTTGCCTGCGCCATTGGGACCCAGGAAACCGAAACACTCACCCTTCGAAATGGTGAAATCTACGCTCTCCACTGCTCTGAGGGAGCCGTAGTCCTTTGTGAGACCGCGTGCAGTCACAATGTCGATGGGCATACGGCGCGTGCCTCAGGGTCTGTCTTTCATCACTGAATTCATCATGTCAATCTCGATATTTCCGATCACAATTGCGGATATCTTCCTTTCACTGGTCAAAGGCGTAAGAACAGAGAGGAGATTGTCCTTTAATTCTATCCCCCTGACGATCCCCAGGGCAATATCCCTGTTGTCTTTATCCCTTAAAGAGGCAATCCTGTTTTTGAGCTCCATGAGGGTAATGCGTGATGAACTCCTTGCAAATCGTATTCCCACCTCTTCGATGGGAACCTTCCGTATGGAGGCGTGGCGAAAATAGTGCGCCATCTTTTCAAGGCGATAATTGCTCCTTTTCACCATTGACTTTGTAGTTACTTGATCAAACACCTTTAACCTTTGGACATTAGGCTTTTTATAAAATCTGAAGCTGCCAAGGATATGGCCCAACTCTCCTGATCGTTCCAGCGCGAGGATGATGTCAGGACAAATGGCATCGATCTTAAACTGCTTCAAGACATGTCCTGCAGGCTCTGCAATGAGCCCTGTGGTATCTACCACAACCTTTCCGCAGGAGGAGAGCGCACTTTCTGTCATCAACGTCGCCCCCACCACTGAGGGTAAGAGGTTGCTTACAGGAGTGAAGGTGCCGGTAAAGTAAAACTCCTCGGTCTTTATGGAAGTCCAGTCCCTGAATCCCCCTTCTGCTTTTCCCCATGCAATGGTTGCGGGGGGCCCGATGTGGGACTGACCCATGTCAAGGTCCACGATTCCCACCTCTCTCTGTACGGAAAGAAAAGCGACAACGGACTCGACAAGGGTCGTCTTGCCTGTGTCAACTCCCCCCATGACCATGATGAGTCTGTTCTCTGGATCCGAGATTGCTTCTAAGAGAGAGGCACTTTTAATGAATTCTTTTATCTCTGTCATAGATGTATTGTGCATTTTCAGTGTATCCCTGGAGAGGTAGCATGTCAATGAGCTGTTCGCACTGCAGTTATGTTTCACGGCTTCCTTCACACAGAAATTTCTACTGCGAGGGATAAACTGGTATTCATTCATAAAATATACGATAATAAGACCGATACGGTGCGTTAAGATCTCTGCATAGCAAGATATGGAACAAAAAGAAGAGAAGACAAAGGAAAAGCTGCCCCTCGATGCAAAGCTTCTCACTGACGCGGTTATTGAGCTTAACATATCGAGAAGGAGCGTAGGCCTCTATCCCCAAGAGCATCCCTTTACAAAGGAATCCTTGGACAAGGCCTTTGACTTTCTCCAGAAGCTTTTCGAGATCAGGAGCAGCATCACCATCGGGATCGCAAAGGATACGCTGGTGGTTGATGAATACACTCTGGAAAGGAAAAACCCTGTCTTCAGGGAATTCGCCCTGAGCATTCATGCAAAAGGGATCGCTGCTATCACCTTTTACTCAGGCACTACCATGGACGAGTTGCTGGGGTTCCACCAGCTCATCAGTGCAAAAAATGTTCCGGTAGGAAAGGCCTTTATTGAACTTGCAGAGAAAAAGGGTCTCATACACATAAAACTCTCCCCCCTGGACATCTCCAGGTTCAGCTTTATTGAAGGGAGCTTCAGAGAGAAGGCTTCTGATGCAAACATATGGGAGGATTACATCTACGGATTACTGGAGGGAAAACTTGCAGACTCAGATGCGGAGGGGGTAATCCTCGGACTTCCTCCTGAGGTGATTGCGGATTTCATAAACAGGGAGATGCATGAGGATGCCTCAGAGGTGACCTATGACAGGGTGATCACGACATACCTCAAACGGAGGGATGACTCCGGTGTCAGGGGCGAGGCATTCTCCAAATTCATTTCTATGGTGCAGAGCCTGAGTGCTGAGGTAAAACAGCAGTTCCTCAAGCGGGCGTTCGGCTCATCTCCTATGGATGTGCATGAAGCCGAACAGTCGATCAACGAACTCTCGCAGGAAGAGATCGAGAGGATTGCAAGGCTTTTCAGCGAACACTCTTCAATGATCCCCGAAAGCCTCAGAAATATCGTTGATAAGCTCACCTCGGCAAAGAAAGAGAGAGGGTTTTTTGACATGATGAAAGCGGGAAAGGCCCTTGTGGATGACGTGGAGCTTGATGAAAACATAGTAAGGCTCTTTAGTGACGATCGGTTTAGAAGCTTTGTTGCCGAGGGCTATCAGGCAATGCTTGAGCGGATGTTGAGGGGTATTACGCTGCAGGATTCCCCCATGCTTGAAGAGGTAAAAAGGGAATGTACTGAGGAGATAGTGGACAGTGCAGCCTCAGAGCTTATGTTGGAACTCGTAGATTTGAGTACTACGAGCAAGGATGATTTCCTCAACCTCCTTCCGAGACTCTTCGATCTGGTGAACGAATTCCTGGAGACCGGCAGATTCGTGGAGATAACCAATATCTACAACTCCCTTTATTCCCAGTCCCTTGACAGCAAATTCGGCGTTGATACAGCCGAGATGGTAAAGTCCTTCTTTTCCTCGAAGGAGACAGTGGCGAGGATGACGGATTCCTTTAAGGTCTGGGGAAGGCTGAACAGGGATGGCGTCATGACACTCGCGGAAGCGCTGCAACGGTACCTCACTGAACCGCTCCTCGATGGCCTTGCGGAGGAATCAGATACCTTTATCCGAAGTTTTCTACTCTCTATGCTTGTCAGGTTCAAGGGTACTGTGCTTCCCCATGCTGCAAGGAGAATAAATGACAAGCGCTGGTATGTGGTACGCAACATGCTCTATCTCCTTAGGGAGTGTGGCGGTGCGAACTATGTGCACATAATCAGGCCTTTGACAAAACATGCAGACAGGAGGGTGAGCATGGAGGCCTTGAAGAGCCTTCTTAGTTTCAACGCTCCGGGTGCCTTTTCCTACCTTAGGGTATACTTGGAGTCCAAGGAACCGGAGCTGAGAGATCATGCGGTAAAACTTGCCGGAACTGCAAGGGTTAAAGAGGCCGTGCCGTGCCTTATTCAACTCCTCGAAAAAAGAGACGTGGTGGCAATTGAACTGGAGCAAAAGGCCTCTATTATAAGAGCATTGGGGGATATAGGAGACCCAAGGGCAGTGGATGTCCTCGAGAGGCTTTATAGTGCGAAAAGTCTGCTTTTCAGAAGCGCAATGGAAGAGCTGAGACTTGAGATATTCAGGAACCTCCGGAACTATCCTCCTGTGTCGGTGAGACCGCTCCTGGAGAGAGGCTTGAGGTCAGAGCACAGTGAAATCAGAAAAATAAGCGAAGAAATCCTGAACATGAAAAAGGAATGAAATGTCCCAGAAAAATGTGAACGAATTCATATCACTTTTAATGACTGCCCTCTCCAATTGTGCCTTATATTCAGAGGACCATCCCCTGGTCAGAGAGTTTTCTGTGAAGGCCCATGGTGAAATGGAAGACCTTTATGTAAATGGCTCTTTTGCTATTACCCTCCTCGGGGACATTTTGGTCTTTAACGAGATCCCTCTTGCCGATGCCGGGCCCCACCTGCACAACTTTGCCAAGAAGCTGAGGAGAAAAGGCATAGAAAAGATCGTGGTTGAGAAAGGAGTGACTCCCGATGAATTCAAGAAATTCATCGCGGCTATTGTTTCAACAGAAAAGGCCGTCTCCACTCCCCATATCACAGTGGGGATGGTGGAGGTGAAGTTAGGGGCTGAGGGAGCCGATGTCAGTACAATGGTCAGAGAAAACATAGGTAAGGTAAGAGCCCTCTTTCAAGACATGAGCAAATTCAGGAAACTGGATATGGTGAGTCTTGAGGATGCGGTGATAGCGTTTGTTGCAACACTAAAAAGGGAGATGAACGTGCTTCGCGTCATCAGCCCGGTGAAATCCTACAGCGAATATACCTACGTTCATGCCACAAACGTATCGGTTATCACCTTATTTCAGGCCGAAGCCCTCGGTCTGAAGGGAGAGAGCCTTCATGATGTGGGCATCGCGGCGCTTATGCACGATGTGGGCAAGATGTTTGTCGCCAAGGAAGTGCTTGAGAAACCGGGGAAACTTGACGATGCAGAATGGGATCAGATGAAACAGCATCCGGCGGCAGGTGCAAAGTACCTTTCCGTGCTTTCTGACATTCCAAAACTCGCCATGATTGTAGCATTCGAACACCACATGAAATTTGACGGAAGCGGATATCCAGATACGAAGAAGAAGGGGAAAAGGCAGCACATTGTCAGCCAGATGGTTGCCATCGCTGACTTCTTTGACGCCCTGAGAACAGAAAGGCCATACCGGAAGGCTATGGAAATCGCTGCCATAATAGGACTTATGAGAGAAGCAACAGGAAAAGACTTTAATCCGCTCCTTGTTGAGAATTTCTTTATTGGCTTAAAAAAGATTACAGCTGTTTAGCGCGGGAAAGCACCTTTGCAACAGGGGTGCAGTTTTCTGCAGGGGTGAGGCAGACGGCATTGCCGCTGCTGTAATGGAAAAGGCCCCTTTCTCCCAGCTCACTATTGCATGCATCAATGCAGGCTCCGCAATTCACACACGAAACATCCCTTTTGTTCCTCCTCGGGAGCACATTCATAAAGCACGCCTTCTCGCAATTTTTGCAGTCGGTGCACTCTCCGATCCGTGCAGTGTCCACCTTAAGCCGCAGGGAGACGGAACTTACCCATCCAAAGAGCATCTGCATCAGTCCTACAGCGCACACATATTTGCAGAATGTATGGCGCACACATCTGGACCCTATGAGCATATAGAGGGCAACGCCTATGATCCCTGCCTTTACGCCGAAGGTGAACTCACCAGGCGTGACCTGATACCATACGGTCTTGGGTGCCGCAAAATAGCCGGTGAGGGCTATCCCGCCGCACAAGGGGATGAAGATAATGCTTACCACCGTAATAAAGAGCCAGAAAGGCTTATTGAAGTTACCCGCATCAGGGTCATTCTCTCTTTTCCCGTACAGGTTTCTCCTCCCAAGGAGCTTGACAGTCAGAAAGTCAGCCCATTCAAAGAGTGCGCCTTCAGGACAGAGCCAGCCGCAGAATGATCTCCCAGTAAGAAAGCCAAGGAGCGGAAATACAGAGAGAACGAGGACCCAGGGCAGTATCGCCTTCAGGAAAAAATGGAGTGCCACATGGGTTGCTCCTGACAAGGAGTGGTCTGCATAAAAGCCCTGTTTCAACCCGAGGCTCCATACCTGGCCGAATACAATGAGCTCTTTTGCTGAAGAATCATAGCGAAATATGTTGAGCACAGGCATCAGGTATACAACAAGGATGAATGCAATCTGTGTGATTCGTCTGTAGGTGCCCATATGATAGGCGCAGCCCGAAGAGGACTTGTTGCAGGATATGGCCTGTCCCATTGCTGAAGAGTTATCCATGCATTGCCCCTCTCGTTTTGGTGTTAAGAATAAGGTACCATTACCTGAGGAATGCTGGTGGGAGATACATCATACGGGTTTTGGGGGATGCTGCCTGCCATTGATGGAGGGCGGCAGGCAGCACGGGAGAAAGATTATATGAGCCTAGCTTAGTCCTTTGGCGCATGAGTGTGTATGATATAGATCATATGAACAGGGGAAACGCAGTGAAACAGTTTTGTGGATTAAGGGGAGAGATTGTGGGATAATCTCCAAAGGAACAGCACTGAGAGGAATTATTATGGAATTCTACGCCGAGGCATCTAGGTGAAGAAGGCATTGTTTATGTTCTGCATTCTTTTAGTGGCAGGACTTGTGCTCTTTCTCTCCTTTCGTTTCCGCGAGCCAAGGGAGGAAGGAGCGCTTTCGTTATCCGGCAATGTCGAGGTGACAGAGTATGATATGGGGTTCAAGTTCTCGGGAAGGGTCGAGAAGCTATTCACGGATGAAGGCCTGAAAGTGACCAAAGGAGAACCCCTGGCTAGCCTTGATCGCGCTGAACTGGAGAGCCAGGCTGCGCAGGCAAGGGCGTATGTGAAGGAGTCGGAGGTCCGCCTCAAAGAACTCAGGACAGGCTCAAGGCCGCAGGAGATCGAGCAGGCAAAGGCAAACCTCAGGTTCGTGGAGGCGGAGCTGGAGAAGGCGCAGAAGGACTACGAAAGGGCAGAACGCCTCTTTCAAAAAGATGCCATATCAGTCTCCCAGTTTGATGCAGCAAAGAGCGCGTACGACTCCCGCGTGGCGCAGCAGAAGAGTACGCAGGAAGTTCTGAGCATGGTGAAAGAGGGACCGCGGAAGGAAGAGATCTCTGCTGCAGAACAGCGTCTTCAGCAGGCGCGGGCAGCCTTACTCACCATAGAAGAGAGGTTGAAGGACGCTGTGATCTATGCGCCGGCCTCTGGCGTGGTGATAAGGAAGAACATAGAGCTTGGCGAGACGGTCGGACCGGGTACTCCTGTTTTTACTCTTGGCGATCTTAAAGACCCGTGGATAAAGGTGTATGTGAAGGAGGACAGACTGGGGCTTGTGAAGCTGGGACAGAAGGCGAAGATCACTGTTGATTCCTACCCGGGGAAAGTGTACGAAGGGACGGTGACCTTCATCTCGTCAGAGGCTGAGTTCACTCCCAAGAATGTCCAGACAAAGGAGGAGAGGGTGAAGCTGGTCTTCGGGGTGAAGGTGAGGGTGAAGAATGTCAATGATGAGCTCAAGCCGAGCATGCCCGCGGACGTGAAGATACTGCTCAAATGAACTATGGGCAGGAAGCCGTTCCCAACTATGTGCAGCCATCTGTGAAGCAATATCCTTTTTCTTGTGGCAAAGAAATCAGCTTGGCCTTTTGGCATCCACCTCCGGCTGATACGCATAAGGGTCTTCAACAATGGACAACATAGCAGTAAGAGCATCGAAGCTCACAAAACTGTTCGGTACTTCTCCCGCGGTGGATTCCCTTGACCTTGAGATCCGAAAAGGGGAACTGTTCGGTCTTGTGGGACCGGATGGCGGGGGAAAGACAACCATCATGCGGCTTCTCGCCTCGGTAATGCAACCCTCTTCAGGAGAGGCATGGGTCGCAGGACATTCAGTAATTCACGAAGGGGAAAAGATCAAGGAGAAGATAGGGTACATGTCCCAGAAGTTCGGGTTATACGAGGACCTTACGGTCATCGAAAATATCACCTTCTACGCTGACCTCTACGGAATTCCTGCAAGCGAGCGGCCAAAGAGGATCG
>DASPUA010000157.1:0-2586 GCA_035623135.1 Thermodesulfovibrionales bacterium
CAAACTCCTTTGGTTTTGGCGGAACGAATGCCTGTCTCCTCTTCAGAAAATTTAGAGACTCTTGAAGGTGATCTGGGCTATTCCTTTCATCACAGGGCCTTGCTCCTTAAGGCACTGACCCACAAGTCCTTCCACCACGAAAACCCCTCCCAGGCCTCGTCCCATAACGAGCGTCTTGAATTTATCGGCGATTCAGTACTTGGTCTTGTCATTGTTGAACATTTGTTCCACAACAAGAAGGGATATACGGAATCCGAGATGTCCGAAATCAAGTCATATCTCGTGAGGGGATCCCTTCTCTCGGAAATCGCGTATGGTATAGGGGTGGGAAGATATCTGCGCCTCGGAAAGGGAGAGGAGGAGACTGGCGGAAGGGTTAAGAAGTCAGTGCTCGCAAATGCCTTGGAGGCGGTATTCGGAGCGGTCTACCTTGACGGAGGATACGGGGCCGCACAGGAGGTTGTCCTCAGGCTTTTTAAGGAGCGCATTACATCAGCACTCTCCTCCGGGCAGTACCACAACCACAAGACAGATCTGCAGGAAGAAAGCCAGCTGCGCTTTGGAGTCCTGCCTGAGTATCGTATCATACACCAGGAAGGAGAAGAACATCGCAAGACATTCACGGCAGAAGTATTCATCGCAGGCAAGAGATTAGGGATGGGGAGCGGGAAAAACAAGAAAGAGGCACAGACGGCGGCAGCGAAAGAGGCCATAGAGAGACTGCACGCAGGAGAATCCCTCTCCTGACCTAACGAATGTCCTGCCCTTCCAGAACCACAAAGGCAATGCCATATTCCTTTTCATGACTCAGGCTCAGATGGACTTTAGAGAGCGCACTGTCCCGGAAAAAGACCTCTAACGCACCCCTGGGTTGTATTGTCGGGTTCCCTCTTTCATCATTCACGACTTCTATATCAACAAGGGGAATGGATACCCATGAACCTGATGCCTTAATCACTGCCTCTTTTGCAGCAAACCGCACCGACAACGAAGGGAACGGGTCATACTTGTGATGGCAGTATGCGATCTCGTGAGGAGTAAAGACCCTTTGAAGAAATTTTTCTCCCCACTTCTCCACCACTTCCTTCATCCTCTCAACCTTCACAATGTCTGTGCCGATACCGTAAATCATATCACTTTCAATGGTAATTACGACTCACTGCTGACTCTCGTATTAATTGCTTCATTTCCCCCACCGCACGCTCAAGTCCCACAAGAACTGCCCTTGAAACAATGCTGTGCCCAATATAAAGTCCCCTCAGTCCTTCTATTTCAGCTATCCTTGCCACATTGAAATAATTCAACCCATGTCCTGCATTGGCCGATAACCCTATCTTGTGCGCAACCCTCACCGCCTCCTGCACTCTCTGTCTTTCCTTTTCCTTCTTTTTCCCCTTCGCGTTAGAGTAGAGGCCAGTATGAATTTCGACCATATCGGCACCCGTCTCCTTTGAGATGTCCACATCCATTATGGAAGGGTCAATAAAGAGGCTCACAGGAATCCCTGAAGCATGCAGTGTCTTTGTCGTCTGTTTTATATGCTCCTTCTGTCTCACCACGTCCAGGCCGCCCTCTGTGGTGAGTTCACGTCTTTTTTCTGGCACAAGGGTCACCATGTCGGGTGCAACCTCAATAGCAATACCAACCATTTCCCCAGTTGCCGCCATTTCAAGGTTGAGCTCGGCGTCTACCATCTCTCTTAATAGCTTCAGGTCCCGGTCCTTTACATGGCGGCGGTCTTCTCTCAAGTGCACGGTAATACCGTCTGCGCCACCAAGGATCGCAAGGGTCGCAGCCATGAGTGGGTCAGGCTCACGCCCCTTCCGCGCTTCACGTAGTGTGGCAACATGATCAATATTTACGCCAAGAATCATTGTTACTCCTCAGTACACAAGGGAAAATTATCTCTCAATACCACATCATTGCTTCAAAGTCAGGCGTTGGAACGGTAAGGGTAACATACCCTCTCCAGGGGCACCGCTCAATATTCTCCCCGCCCTTGCGGAGGGAGAGAAAGAAATTCAACTCGTCGCGCTCCTTTGCCTTAATATCCTGAAAGGGAATGGCACACTCAAGGATATCCCCTATTGCAATGTCCGGGAGCTCTTTGGTTCCAGTCCATCCCGTGTCGCTTTTGCAAAAGAGGTGCGCCGGCCCCGGCTCCCTTACGGGGATATCGACCCTGAAGGGATGCGGCCTGGCAATTTCTATAGTGAGGAGAGCGTCCGTGGGAAACTCGGCAAAGGAGCTCTTGGGATCAACACGGATAAATAAGGTCTGCTGATTGAACCCATAGTAGATCCTGGATATGAGGCCTTCGGTCATATGCATACTGCCCCCCGATTTGCCCACGTCCAGATACGCGCCCTGGAACCACTCAAAATAACTCGTCATAATTCCGTCGATCTTGGGATGAATAAAGCCCCTGATTTCCATGGAAGGAGCCACCGACCTGTCTTCCCGCAGCACTGGGACAAAGAGATGGGGAGGGGCTTCGCGTCCCATTTCCCTGTATACCGTCATAAGGTTCCGCCTGAAAAGTTCATCGAATTCCTCGGCATTCTCTGTGGAATGCTCGTCACCGTA
>DASPUA010000158.1:0-8877 GCA_035623135.1 Thermodesulfovibrionales bacterium
GTGAGGAGCCGGATGGCACTGGTTCCCTGATGCGCGCTTTCAGTGCAAGCGTGACCCGGGGCCTCAGGGGGTCATTGGTGAACACATCAATACTCTTGAGGAGCATGCCGCTCCTGTACCCGGTATCCACCTTTGCCACAATCCTGCCCTGTTCACCCGGCTTGAGATGGCTTGAACTAGCCATCGCAGCAGTGCACCCTCAGGAGGTGGATACTTTCGAGATTTCGAGATCCTCGGTTCCGGAATTGCTGAATTCAAAGGTGTGCTCCACCTCTGCTCCCTTGAGCACCTCTCCGAAATCATGGATCTCATCCTTAAACGTGATGGAGGGCTGGGCATAAACCAATGCAGGTACAAGGAGCGCCATAATGATAATCAGCATCTTCATAATACATTATACCACAACAACTTATTTCTCATCCTTGTTCTTCGGCCTCTTGTTCGCCTCGAGGATCGCTTTCCTCACCCGTATTGACTTGGGCGTCACTTCCACCAATTCACTTTCCTTAATGAACTCTATTGCCTGTTCAAGGCTGAGTATCTTCGGTGGAATGAGCTGCAACGCCTCGTCAGCACCAGAAGCCCTCATGTTGGTGAGCTTCTTTTCCTTGGTCACGTTCACATCAATATCATTCTCCCGGGAATTTTCTCCCACGATCATCCCCTCGTAGACAGGGGTATTCTCCTTCACAAAGAGTGTGCCGCGCGGCTGGAGATGGTGGAGTGCATAGGTCGTGGTCTTTCCCGCCCTGTCGGCCACGATAGCGCCAGTGGACCTTTTTGATAGCTGGCCCTGCCACGACTCATAGCCGTCAAAGATGTGGTTCAGCAGTCCTGTGCCCCGTGTATCAGTGAGAAACTGGGAACGGAAGCCAATAAGACCGCGGGAAGGAATCCTAAACTCCAGCCGTACCCTCCCGTGGCCATTGTTCTGCATCTTCTGCATCCTGCCTCTGCGCATCCCCACCTGCTGTGTCACCACCCCCACAAATTCCTCGGGGAGGTCGATCACGAGGTGCTCCATGGGTTCGTGGAGGATTCCGTTCACCTCCCTGGTGATAGTCTGGGGCATGGAAACAGAGAGTTCATATCCTTCCCTCCTCATCATCTCGATAAGTATGGCAAGCTGAAGTTCGCCCCTCCCCATGACCTTGAAGGAGTCGTTCTGGTCAAAGTCCACCCGGACCGAAACATTATAGAGGAGCTCTTTTTCGAGCCTTTCCCTCAGATTCCTGGAGGTGACATATTTCCCCTCCGTGCCGGCAAAAGGCGATGTGTTTACCGAAAAGACCATTGATATGGTGGGTTCGTCAACCTTGATCCTCGGCAATGGTTTCGGCCTCTCCACATCGGTTATCGTATCGCCGATATTGATTCCTTCGATCCCAGCCAAGGCAACGATGTCGCCCACTAATGCCTCTTTAATCTCAATCCGTTCAAGCCCCTGGAATCCATAAAGCGAGGTGATCTTTGTCTTTATACTCTCTGCACCCCCGTTTACCATGGATACCCAATCCCCCACCTTTACTGAACCAGAGAATATCCTGCCGATGGCGAGCCTGCCCACATAATCGTTATAGTCGATGTTCGTGACCAGGAGCTGAAGCACCCCCTTGTCTTCAGCCTCTGGTGGAGGGATGGTCTTTAAGATTAATTCAAAAAGGACCCTGAAATCCTCGGATTCATCGTCAATTGAAAGTTTGGCAATGCCCAGTTTTGCGTTGGTGTAAACAATAGGGAATTCAAGTTGCTCTTCGGTTGCATCAAGGTCAATAAAAAGGTCATACACTTCATTCAAGACCTCCTGGATTCTTGCATCAGGTCTGTCAATCTTATTGATCACCAGGATGGGCGGAAGGTTCAATTCCAGCGCCTTCTTGAGAACAAATCGTGTCTGGGGCAACGGGCCTTCTGATGCATCCACCAGAAGGAGCACTCCGTCCACCATCATCAGTGTCCTCTCCACCTCGCCCCCGAAGTCCGCATGGCCCGGCGTATCCACTATGTTGATCTTTGTGCCCATAAATTCGACCGCGGTATTCTTTGCCATAATAGTGATCCCCCGCTCCCGTTCCAGGTCGATGTTATCCATCACCCTTTCCTGCACTTTTTCATTCCATCTGAAAATGCCGGACTGTTTGAGCATCCCGTCTACAAGTGTGGTCTTGCCGTGGTCCACATGGGCAATAATCGCTATGTTCCGTAAATCCTGACGTTTCACCTGCACCTCTCCTTTTTCCTCTTGCATCAAATCCGGCACGCTCACAGGCAAGAATACCTCATACAGCAGCGTTTAGGGGTTTTTACTGAGGATGAATAAATTCCATATTAGTCTAATCGCTAAGCAGTGAAAAAAGCAACATGCGCGTAGCATGAAAAGCTGATAGAATAAAAGAAAGATCTTCACCACGGAGGAAGACCATGACTAGGAAGATTAAGAAACTGTGGAAGAGTGCGCCCACTGTGGAAGGAGCGGGCGTACATCTCAAGAGGGCCTTCGGTTACTATCAGGTCCCCCTGCTGGATCCTTTTCTTCTGCTCGATGACTTTCATTCCGACAATCCCCGCCATTACCTCCCCGGCTTTCCCTGGCATCCCCACCGGGGTATTGAGACGATTACCTATGTCCTTCACGGCAAAGTGGAGCATGGCGACAGCATGGGCAATTCCGGTATCATCTCACCAGGAGATGTGCAGTGGATGACCGCAGGGAGCGGCATTATTCACCAGGAAATGCCCAAGGAAGAAAAGGGAAAACTTTTATGGGGATTTCAGCTCTGGGCCAATCTTCCCTCGACACATAAGATGATGGATCCCCGTTACTGGGATGTGACGAGCAGCCAGATCCCTCAGGTCACTCTGTCCTCAGGTGTAACAGTAAAGATTATCTGCGGAAAAGTGGATGGTAAGACCGGGCCGGTAAAAAACATTGTCACCGCCCCTGAATATATTGATGTATTCATGCCCGCAAGGACCGCCTTCATTCATCAGATACCCTCACGCCACACGGTTTTTGCGTACGTGGTCGAGGGTGAGGGTTATTTCGACAAGGAGAGGAACCCCTTTGCCCATGACGCGGTCGGTGATAACTATTTCGATTTTAAGAGGGATTGCCTCTGTCGCATGGAAACACTCGTCCTTTATGAGCGTGAGGGCGAAGAGATCGTCATCACCACAGAGCACTCTCCTGTGCGCTTCCTCCTGGTCTCGGGCAGACCTATCGGGGAACCGGTCGCCTGGTACGGTCCCATTGTCATGAACACTCATGAAGAGCTGAAGACAGCCTTTGAGGAGTTCGAAAAAGGCACCTTTATCAAACACAACCGATAAAGCACTAAGGAACAAATGACAAAGATGGGGAGACGGTACTGGCTGATGAAATCAGAGCCCTCGGTCTTCTCCCCAAGCGACCTGAATGCTGCCAGGAGCCTTGCTTGCAGTAGAATACTACGAATAAAAGGAATACGATAACCATTACGCGGTAATATATGAGGAGGGACAATGAGGGCGAAGACCATTCTTGAGACTATTGGCGATACCGATCATGTAAGAGTCAACAGATTGTTCAGTGATCATGTGGAGGTTTGGATAAAGCTGGAGCGTTCCAATCCTGGCGGAAGCATAAAGGACCGGATCGCGCTGTCGATGATCGAAGATGCTGAGCGCAGGGGTGCTCTTAAAAAAGAGAGTATCATCATAGAACCAACCTCAGGCAATACAGGAATTGGCCTTGCTATTGTTGCAGCGGTAAAGGGATACAGGCTTATCCTGGTCATGCCCGAGTCAATGTCCGTGGAACGGCGCAAACTCATGTCCATCTATGGAGCGGAGTTCGTCCTCACCCCAAAAGAGAAGGGAATGAAGGGAGCGGTGGACAAAGCCGCCGAAATGGCTAGGGAAACACCTAATGCCTGGATGCCGCAGCAATTCGAAAACCAGGCCAACACAGAGGCACATAGAAAATTCACTGCCCAGGAAATCCTCAGAGACTTTCCCGAAGGCTTCGATTATCTGATTTCCGGTGTGGGGACAGGGGGGCACATCACAGGATGTGCGCAGATCCTTAAGAAAGAGTTCCCCAAGCTCAAAGTCTATGCAGTGGAACCCGCTCTTTCACCAGTGCTCAGCGGGGGCAATCCTGGGCCCCATCCAATCCAAGGCATAGGCGCAGGATTCATTCCGGGTATTCTCGAGAGGGGCCTTTTAGATGGGGTGATACAGGTGAGCAAGGAAGAGGCATTTGAATATACGCGACGCTGTGCCAGTGAAGAGGGAATCCTTGTGGGTATATCTTCAGGGGCCTCCCTTGCCGCAGTGGCTCAAAAAATGAAAAACGCACATCGGGGGAGCCGTATCCTCACCTTCTGCTACGATACTGGAGAGCGGTACCTTTCGGTGGAGGGTCTCTTCTAAAAATCGGGACACATCCTGTTTGTGGCTTTTTAAGGATGTTTCTTTCTCGGTCTTCCATGTGCCAATGGGGTGAGCCTTTTCCCAAGTCTTTGCTCAATTTCTTCGACAAATCTCGCATCTCCCAATGGTCTGCCTGTCCTTACACTCCGGCGGATTTTCTTCATCTCCGCTTGTGAAATCACCGGCTGTTGTATGAAGTCGACATACTCTTCCCTTTGAATCTCCGGAAAGAGATCTTCACTTAAGACAGGGTCAAGAACAAGGCCAAATTGGGCAGGGGCGCTGGAATACCGATAGTCCTGAGGGTTCCTTACTATGGCTGCGCGAACCGGATTTTGTTCTACATAGCGGGCAACCGCCCAAAGATACGCTTCCTGATCTATGATGCATGAGTGATACCTGCTCTCCCAGAGCCTTCCTGTGCGGCGATACTTTCTATTTATGTGCTGGGTGTAGCAGAGGGTTACGCCCTGCATCGTTTTCTGAAGAGAGCTTTCTGAAGAGGGTCTTACAAGAAGATGTACGTGATTGGGCATTAGGCAGTAACTGAGTATGGCAGAACCCCATTTTTCTGAATACGTCTTAAGCAGGAAAAGGTAAACTGCCCTATCTTCGTCGCTAAAAAAAATATCCCCACGATTGTTGCCTCTTTGGACAACGTGATGGGGAAATCCCGGTGCAACGGCCCTTGCAATTCTTGGCACAAATAAATTCTACACAAAAAAATGCTGGCCGTCAACAAAAATAGGATATGTCCCTATTAAGCTACGCATGATCACAATCAGCCGATAATCTCGACAAAGTGGTCATAAGAGATCTCTGTGTCAAAAGCGATCCCCACAAAATAATCTCTTTCCTGGGAACAAATCGAGGCAATCTTCCCTGTAACGATGCCTTTTTCAATACCCTGGAGGGCACCAAACAAAAACTCAACAGAGACCGGCGTGGCCTTCTCCATGAGCACATCGGTATAAAACCCCATTCCTCCCTGGGAAATGGTGTTCACCTCGGTAGGAACTCCTTCTTGTGATTCTGCATTCAGCCTTCTTATCATCGCCCTGGCCCAAACAGAATATCTCTGATACCTGCGATAGTTCTTAAGCATACCTACCCCCCTCTTGCCCTGTCACGGACGTTATATTATAAACCTTTTATGTTGGATTGTCAGCAAAATGATACGCGTCGGCTTTTCCCCTCTTTTGGTAAACGCACGAGAGCACGTCAATCCACAGAGTGTGGAAGAAAAATGAATATGTCCCCATTTAGCAAATATACCCATAAATTGGTATACTATACATAATTTCTTGAGAGGAGAGTTTTTTATGGACTGTCCTCATTGTGGGGAAGAGATCAGAGGCGGCAACAAATGCAAAAAATGCGGCAAGAAATTCCTACCCTCAAAAGAGATGGAAGTTCAGTATAAGGAGTTCAGGGTCTCAGAGCTTCTCGACATAAAGATGACCAGCTCTGCTTCCCAACAAAAGGCGTTGAAGAATCATGACCCTGCGCCACGGAATGTGGATGGATCAACAGAGACTTGCACGCCTGAGGAAAGACGCCCAATGAAAAGAACTCGTCTCTTTGTGTTCGCAATCATTGCTTTGCTTGCCGCAATGGCAGGGTTTTATTTGCTAAGATTTCTGCTCTGGTTTTGAAAATCCCAGCCTTCTCCGCTTTTTCGTAAAACTGTAAGTTGCTTATTGCCTCTTTGGAGCCCAAGTGAGCTTTGGAGACAAAATAGGATATGTCCCTATTTATGCAGGGGAAAGTTTTCCGGTTTTCACCAGTTCCCTCACCTCATTTAGCATCCTTTTTCTGTCGCTGTCCGTGACATACGGTACTGAGGGGAGATATTTGTGTCCCATGACTTCACAGCCGCAAAAAGCAAACATCCCTGTATCCGTAACCTGGCCCATGCTCTTAAAAAAGCCACTTTCCTCGTAATCCTCCATTGAAGCGCCCATGGTGGTGAAGAGGAAGACCTTTTTCCCCGCAAGGAGGCCCGCAATCCCATCATCCGTAACCTTATAGGCAAATCCTTCGGTAAAGACCCTGTCGACATATCCCTTAAGTATGGCCGGCATGCCTGCCCACCATAAGGGATAGACGAAAATCATCACCTCCGCAGAGCGAATAAACTCCTGCTCTTCTTTCACATCCTGTGCCACAGAGCCTCTTTGCATATGCGCAAGATCCTCTGACTTCAGGATAGAATCAAATCTCATCTGGTACAGGTCCCGTATCTTCACTCCCTTGCCATGATGCCTCAGCTCCTCCGTAATGGTCTCCATGATGGCGTGGTTAAAGCTTCCTGGGTTTGGATGGGCATAGATGATGAGATAATTCATAAGATTTCCCCTTTCTTTCCTTTTCTTACCACATCGGAATATAGCGAGGTTTTTTGCTACGTTCCTTCCGTATCTTCTGCGATAATGCCATGCACATTCCCCTGGGGGGGCTTGCCCCTCTTCTCGTACGACACGTCGCACTTACTAAAGTGCGGCTTTTCCCTTCTGTTATGCGCCACCAATGCCCTCACCACGTCCCAGCTTATTTTGTTCTGCTCTGCAAGGGAGGTGATCTCCTCCAGGGCAGTCCGGTTGTCGTAGGAAGCAACCCGGTAGGGCCTTGGAGAAATGAGGGCGTCATAGACATCGGCCACACAGATGATCTCCACCAGCAGGTCCATGAGGCCAATGCCTTGGGGATAGCCTGAGCCATCTCTCCGTTCGTGATGGTCCCTTGCCACTCTTGCCGCCGGATGAAGAGGATCTCCAAGATAATAGCAGAGGAGGACATAACCCGCGGTGGTGTGGTGCTCTATGATGCGCCGTTCAGCCCTGGTGAGTGGGGCAGTTTTCTTCAGTATATCCAGAGGAACGCACACCTTCCCAAAGTCATGGGTAGGGCCGGTTGCCGCCTGCTGAATCCAGTCTTTATAGTCAGGGAGGAGATCCTTTGCCAGGAGCGTGGAAAAGGCAAAGACCATAAGGATGTGTCGGTAGGTATAGGAGTCATGCTCCTTGAAATAATCCAGAGACTCCAGAAAGGGAAGTGCGAGATGAACGGTATCCATTAGATGCAGGAGTTCGGTTACCTGCCGCGGGTCTGAGAATATGACATGGCAGGGAGGGGTACCGAGAAAGGTGAGGATATCCTCCTTCACCGACCCGTGCTGAAGCAGCGAAAGATTATCATAGGAAACAGTCTTGCGGGAAGAGATGAGGGCATCCAGTGTCTCCCCTGAGATCTCCGCGCCCGCAGGCAGCAACACCTTACGGTCCAGGGTATGAACCGGAAAACGGGATATGAGGACAGACATGGCTGTATCCTACCCTCTTTCCCGAATATTTTCAACAGGCCGGCATTATTGTGAAATTTGCTTGAGGTTGTCGCATGCAAATTTGTTTCCCTTTTCACAAGCCCTGCTGAAATCTGATGATGCCTTTCGCACGTACGCGACTCCCCGAGAGTAGTATGCATCCATATAGTCAGGCTTGAGGCTAATGGCTTTATTGTAGTCCTCGATAGCCTTGTCGTATTGTCCAGTCCTGGCATAGGCAATGCCACGATTATGCAAGGCTGTTACAAGAGAAGGGTTCAGGGAGATGGCCGTGGTTTCGTCATCTATGGCATTCTGGTACTGTCCGATCTTAAAATAGGCGAGTCCCCTGAGATTATAGATATCTGCATTATCCGGAAATACCTCGACAACCTTGTTGAAATCCGCAATGGCGTTTTCAAATTGTCCCTTCCTATAGTATGCCTGGCCTCGGTTATAGTACGCCTCCGTGATTTTGGGGTTTTGTGATAGGGCTTCGCTAAAATCACTGATAGCCTTATCAAATTTCCCCTCGTTGAGCAAGGTGCTGCCCCTGTCGAAATAGAACTGGGCATCAGCCCCCTGAGCAACGGAGAAACTCCCCGTGCTGACCACTGTAATCGTGAAAAGAAATAGGCTTAGTCTTTTCATGTTTGACTCCGTTTCTTGGGATATTCAGTAATATGTTTTCGTTCAATTATACATCATCTTGAGCCATTCCTCAGATGGTTTTGCTCCTGCCATTTTGTGAATCAATTAAGGTATAATTGAGCGAGCTTCATATATCCTTTTACATAAGTTACATAAGGAGGCATGCATGAGAAAATCGAAGGTTCAGAGAAAGACAAGGGAAACCGCCATATCCATGGAACTGAACCTAGATGGAAGAGGCAGATATTCCCTGAAAAGCCCCATCCCCTTTCTTGACCACATGCTTTCCCTCCTGTGCAAGCACGGGCTTTTCGATATGAATCTCAGGGCAACGGGAGACGTTGAGGTTGACTATCACCACACAGTGGAAGACATCGGGATCGTCTTTGGCAAGGCACTAAGACAGTCTCTCGGAACCATGGAGGGGATTGAGAGATACGGTCATGCATTAGTCCCTATGGATGAGGCCTTGGCAACCCTGAGCCTCGACA
>DASPUA010000159.1:0-4771 GCA_035623135.1 Thermodesulfovibrionales bacterium
GTCGTCCTCCGTCACGAGAATCTTAGAGGCCTCCTCCACTACTTCTTTATCAAAGATGAGCCGAATGACAAGGCTTCTCTCGATGCGAGTCCGCAGTATCTCTTCCGTCAAGTGTTCTCTCTCCATCATTTGTTTGAACGCCTCGTCTCCAAGTTTTGTCTTAAGGCCTTCAAGGTTCTTTTCCACGTCCGATGGGTCGGCCTTAAAACCTTCAGCCTTTGCCTTCTGCCAGGCCAGCTCATCGAGGATGAGCCGGTCAAGGGCTTTTTTTCTGTTCGCATCTTTTTCTTCCGGATTGACGGGTTTCATTCCATGCTGCATACTCTGCTGCATGTTTATTAAATTCACCAAAGAGTCAAGGGACTGCAGGGTAATGCCGACCCCGTTAACACGTGCGATAATGCTTCCCTCTGCTTCCCCTTGTGCAGGGATGGTCTCCCCCTGGGCAAACATGGTACAAAACAGACAGACGCCGGCCGCTCCTATAATCTTGAACAAAACTTTTTTCATGCTTCCTCCTTCAAAGTTTTCCTCGTTTGCCGAATTAATCAGAAGATTTTTCTCACAAGCTTTATAAAATAGAGCTGGTGCAGATCTTTCGTTCTTATAGGGGTTGGGGTTGTCACATTGCTGCTGGAGTTTGTAACGCTCGCATTCAGGGAAAGGATAAGTCTCCCCACCTTCCAGTAAAAAGAAGAACCCAGGGTATAGGAATTATCATCTCCCTCGGTCGTCACTCTATGGGTAAGAGCTCCGTTTGCAGACAGATATAAATGAACGAGCGGGCGCCATACGAAATTCGCTATAAACGAGGCAGTTTGATCGGTATATGCCGGTCCCGCAACGGCGGTTATGCCTTCAGGATAATTGGTGTTTGTATAACGACCAGATACATAGAGGTTGTACGTTGGGGACAGGTCACTATTCCATGTGAGTTCCCCCAGCCACCGGCGGTAAGGGTTAATGTTTGCGTCTACGATTTGATATTCCGCCGTTGCGCTATATGGTCGTTTTCGCACAATGATCCCGAAGGTGTTCGACGTGGAATCAACGGGGACTCCTCCGAAACTCCCCGATACCACCGTCGAGTCCTGCTTGGAAAAAACATAATAGGGATTCACCATGTCGCCGAATAACGACAAGCCAGCATTATAATGGAAAAAGTCAGTCCTGAGACCGAATTTCTCCGAGGTCAGGGAATAGGAGACAAGGAATTGATAGTTGCCCGGAACGACAAAAGGCGGAGGAACTGTAAGTATGTTGATCTGAAAAGTATTGCCAATAGGACTGACCACATAATTGATATTTTCCGTGAGAAGAACCAGCTCAAAGGGTGCCACAGGCGATTTCAAGAATACTAAGATAGTCGCGGGATTTGGTTCCTGTAGATTGAGCACAAAAGAGCCCGGCACGTCAGAGGTATGGGGCTCATTCGCAATTGCCGTTTGCCCCATACTCTCAGTCTCAGCCCTGCTGAAACCAATGCCCATATTTAAAGTGCCCCAAGGAATCATTTTATTATAGACAGTTTGAATGGTATTGGTTGTGTTGACTATCTCTCCAGTCGTAGAGTCAAAAGAATTCCGAACAAAAGAATAATAACTTGTAAGACTCCTGAAAAGATTGTGCTGCACTGTGACCCCTATCTGCTTCTGTGTATTTGTCAATGTGCTTCCGGGAGTGGTCGCGGTCGCCTCCGTATCAATCGTATTCTTTTGGTCAAGATAGATGGCATTGACCGTAAAGTTCAGTGGCAGTGAGGCGTTGAGGACTTCATTCCACGTAAAAAAACTGTCCTTGACCGAGCCCGGCGAGGATGTCTCCTGGGAACTATTATTTTGCGTCACACTTGAGACGAGGCTTACCCATGAGAGTCCAAGCGTGTTGGAGGCATTCAATGAATGCGAGTTGCCCCTGTTGTCAGAAGTAGAAGAGCTGAAATTTGTCTGATCGTAGCCTGCTGACAGGGCGAATACCTTTCCGCCCTTAAACTCCTTCTGGTAGGAGCCGCTTGCGTGGAAGTTGTTCACGTCCACGGTGCCTGAGGGAGTCTCGCTTGAACTCTGTGAGTATTCCGCGACGAATATATAGGGTCTCTCGCTATAGTTGAACATTGCGCCCCTGTAGTACTGAATCTCGTGGAGATTAATATTCGAGAATGTTGGATAGACAGGCTCATAGCGCCGGGCGAACAGTGTAAGGTTATATGGGTGCTTCGGGAGGACCCACATCTCTGCGTCGTACTCAAAACCCGATTGGTTGGTCCAACCGCTCGCAGCCATCCCTGTTTGTTCGAAATCTTCCTGCTTAAGCGAAGTTGACAGGGCAAGACTATACTGAATGAAATTCGGATGGTAGCTGTAACCAAAGGTATAAAGCGTCAATTTCTCTTTAAAATAAGTGTCCTTTGTCACTATATTCACGTCTGGAGAGATGTGTTTGTCTGACTCAAAAGATCCGTACAATTCAAGATCAGCATCGTACGAGGCTATCTTGGGGATGAATTGCCTCCAGTCCGCACATACCTCGACCGGGGTCGCTAGGGTGATCAGCAGGAGTCCCATACACAATGCCATTAATCCGATATGGTTTGTCATTGTTTTGAAAATGATCTTCTTCCTAACCCCACCAATTCCCCAAGAAATCATCGATGTCATGGGAACCCCTTCCCAGCAAGAGTGTGAGGCATACAATGGTCGCCTTCCCTCGTTCCAGATTCTCCAGACATCATTAGCTCAGAAACGTATCGTGTGATGCCCGTCTGTGTGAAGCCATTTATCACGGTTCCTATCATATTCTTGCTTATCAAGTCCTCTCACTCTGCAGTCGGTCTTTGCCTGTTACCTTTCCTCCGAAGGGGAAATAAAATATGTTTAATCGCCGTTATCATTTCAACAGATATGGTTTGTCGGACATATGCGCATCGTGGCAGTTGGTGCATCTCAGATCGGCCACCTGGTGATACTCAGCCCTCCTTATAGCCGTCTCATTGTGGCAGGCGATGCAGGCATTAGACAGCGAGGGCTTGAGGAGAAATGGGTTATCTGAGCTGTGGGGAACATGACAGAATATGCATCCCCCTGAAGCAAGAGGCCCGTGCACCGATCTTTTTTCCATGTTGAAGCGATGACAATTCAGGCAGATCTCTCTAATAGGCGCAACAAGGACATTCGTCCCGCGCTGATGACAGGCACTACACTGTCCCGCGGCATAAGGGCCGTGCACACTGCCACGGGACTCCGCTTCGGCCTGCCCTGGCTGGCCTTTTACCGACTTGGTCTGCTCAGGCTTTGGAACACCGTCAAAAAAAAAGCTGAGAACCTTGTAGTTGGTGTTGGTCTCACATCCGCAAAGGAGTAAAGCAAAACAAAAGGCCGACAGCAATACCAACCCCTTCATCAATTCATTTTGTCTGCTGGGACTCTGCAGGACCTCCTGGGGCATTGCTTTTTTCAGTCCCTTTCTCCTCCCATGGTTCTTTCTTTTCAGACCTCTCCAATGCCTTCTGTTTAAGCTCCTTAAGATATTGCAGAACCTCTTCATCCCCAGGGTATTTTTTCCCCTGCTCCTTTCCACCCGCAAATATGCTCACCAAGTGGCTACCAAGCTGACTTGTGACGATAATAAGGTTTTCCGCCTCAAATCCGGGCTGCACATATTTGCGGAAGTACTCCAGATTGTCATAGTCCACTATCACCTGCGCCGGCAGAATAAACTGTCCCGGGCCGTCTCCTGCCTCACCGAAATAAAGGAGTAGCCGCCCATCCTTGTTAAATTCCTGAACGTTATTGAAGGCAGCATCCGCCACGTAAATATGGCCTTGCCTGTCGATGGCAATGCCCCTCGGCCTGGCAAATTGACCCAGGTTGTCGCCCAGGCCTCCGATGGCAGACTTGAAATGGCCATCCCGGTCATACTTGACCACCTGGAACCTTCCGGTGTCAGTTACATAAAGATCACCCTCCTTGTCAAAGGCAATATTGGCCGGGGTTGAGAGCCTTTCACCCTGATCGCCCCTGTCACCGAGGGTTCTGACCAGCTCACGGGATTTCTTATCAAAGACACGGATCGCCTTATTCTCGTGGTCAACCACATAAAGCATATCTCCGAAGGGCACAGCGTTCGTAGGCTTCCACTGTTCCTTTAAGCCGTAGGCTGTCAGGTACTCGTCACTACGGTCAAAGGCGACCACCTGAGATCTGATAGGGTCAGTTACGTACTTGACGCCATCGGCATCGATACTGATGTTGACCGGCTGGATAAGCTTCCCAGGGCCCCGGGCCCCTTTAAGAAAACCGAAACTCTTCCCTTTCAGATCGAAGATTAACACCCCAACATTAGTGTCGCAGACATAGAGTTTCCCATCATAAATCGCTACCCCGTAAGGTTTGCTGATGGCCTGCGGCTCTCTTTTGCCCACAACAAAAAGCTCAAGGGCACTTTGTTCCTCCTCCACGTCTTTTGAGCTGCTGAACGAGGTGAGGTATTGCAGGCGGGGAAGCTCAGGCGGTGGAGGATAAAAGACAACCTCTTCCTTTTTCTTGGGAGGTGCCGCGCAGCTTGCGAGGATAAGGATAAGGGCTGTGCTTAAAAGGTATCTTAACCTTAATCTGTACGTCATAGGTAATCTCCTTCTTCCATCTTTTTTCTCCTTGTCCTCATTCCAGGGAACAGGAAATTAAGTGGATTATTATACACCAATTTCGGTCGAGTTTCCGGCCTTTTTTGTTGCTCAGATGCGTACGGACTTCCCATAGAATATTTTCACTTC
>DASPUA010000160.1:0-5068 GCA_035623135.1 Thermodesulfovibrionales bacterium
TTCTTTGCCATCTCTGTAGTCTTCATCTTCATCTCCTCCTTTGTTTTGACTTCACCCTATATTAAGCATCTTCCATGCCAGATGAAAACATATTGAAATTAAAAGAATATTAAATATCAACCCTTTGCAGAATTGAGAAAATTATGTCTTTCTTTTGCAATGTTGCAAATAAAAATATCTTCTGTCTATGGGAGTGATGATTGTGGGAACTGAAAATGGACAAAGCTGTTATTGAGTGGCCAGACGAAAGATAGAGAACGCAGACGCGCTTATTAATGGAGAGGGAAACCCTTATTTCGAATCAGGGGCAATGCGGGACATTGACTTCGTTCAGACTAATATACGAACTTCTTTGGGTCTTTGAGTCCGTGGCAGCGGGTACAGAGGGTTTTCGCCTGAGTCGGTCCAACTACCCAGGTGTGGGCCTTGTGGCAGTCAAGACACTCCATACCCTTCTTCATATGGAGGTTATGCTGACCCACCTTTGTCTCATTGGTGTGGCATTCTCCTAGGCAGTCCGCTGACTTCAGTTTAATCTTCTCGTGGGGCTTATGGCACTGGTGGCACTGAAACTCTGCCATGGGTCCTGTAAGGGGCACTTTATGACATCCGAGGCATTTTTCTCTCGATACCATGCTGGATGACTTCTCAGAAAAAGAGTGGCACTTCAGACAGGAAAAGGCCTCCATCCCGATGCCATGGACCCCTTTATCCTTGTGGCAGTTCCGGCACGCATTCTCATCAGGGTAAAAGGAGTGGAGGCTGTTGCCGTGGCACACCTTGCACTCTATATCAAGGGCGAATACATGTTTCGCATGGCCGTGGGATTTTTTCATAGTGACAGAACCCTGCGAAATCTCGCTCAGATGGCAATTCCTGCACTCGACCCAGGGCATCTTTCTCCCGTGCGTTTGCGAAAACTCACCTTTCCCTTTTACCACATACGAAACGAGGAGCTGATTCTGTTCTATCAGGGTGAGGTGGTGGCACTTCTGGCAGACGATATCCCTATGCTTTCCCCGCTGCCATTCGTAAAAAGCCTCCTTCATCATGTGGCATGACATGCAGAACTCGGGGTCTTCCTGGGTATGCCGGTAATACTTATACCCTACCACAATCCCGAGCACACAGATTATCGCGATTAAGGCGAGGACAAATCCCTTGAGGTGCTCCAAGAGATCTTCCATGAGCTTTCTGAATTTAGTGTGAGACCTTCTCTTCATTTCTTGAAAGAAGGTGACAGACCCTATGCCCCCTTCTTCTTGAGCAGTTTCCCTGCAATGACAGAAATGGCGACAATCCCCGTGACGACGCTGATCCCCTGGGAGACAGAGAGCCCGTTAAAAAGATATCCCCGGGCCTCGTCACCCCTGAAAAATTCCACGACGAATCTCAGAACTGAATAGAGAAAGATGTATGTCCAGAACAATTGCCCCTTAAAAGACTGATGCCTCCTGATGGCGATGAGGATGATGAAGTTCAGAAATTCTCCTGCTGATTCGTACAACTGGCTTGGGTGGAGGGGGACGCCGGTGGTTGCGAGGCATTCAGGATCGTGGAATGTCACTGCCCAGGGGAGTGAGGAATACCTGCCGTAGCAGCACCCTGCGGCAAAACAGCCAATCCTCCCCACTGCGTGGCCAATGGCAAGGGAGGGTGCAAAAATATCGGTGATACGCCACGTATCCAGGTGGTGTTTCCTGATATACCAGATCGCTAAGGGAAGCGCGAAGATGAGGCCGCCGTAGAATACGAGCCCCCCTTCCCATATCTTGAAGATCTCCAGGGGATGTTTGAGATAGTGGCCGGCATTTACTGCCACAAAAAAAAGGCGTGAACCCACAATTGCGCCGACAAGCACATAGAACCCGATATCAATGATTCTCTCCTGAGGGATTCCCTCCCTTTTTGCCTGTTTCACTGCCAGGGCAAGACCGAGCAAGAACCCTGCTGCAACCAACACGCCGTAAGTATGGATGGTGAGCGGCCCGAAGCGGACCAGTACTGGATGCACTACCCTCTCTCCTGCTGCTTAAGATGAATGAAAGAGCTCACCACCATTACCAGCAGTCCGATGGTAAGGGCCGAATCAGCAACATTGAATGCAGGCCAGTGAAATCTGCCTGCAAATACATCAACAAAATCGGTCACACTCCCCGTTGCAATTCTGTCTATCATGTTGCCTATGGCTCCTCCCAGGATAAGGGCGAGACCGAGGCGGTCTTCCTTGCCCCTTACCAGCAGGACAGTAACCACAATGGTCGCAATAAGGGAGATCGCGATGAAAGGGATGTTGCCAAATCCTTTGAACAGGCCGAACGCCGCACCCTCATTTCTTATGCTCACCAGATGGAGAAAGGGAAATACCTTTATGGCGTCGAACGGACCTATCAGGCTTCTCGCAAGGAACTTCGTTATCTGGTCGAGGAGCACCACCAGGATGGCGATGAGAAAGTAGAGAGAGCTTTTCATTTCAAGGTATTATAACACCTCTCGCAGAGCTCAGGGGCATCATGGAACGCGCCCACCATATCACTCCAGTTCCAGCACCGCTCACATTTTTTCCCAGATGCTTTCCGGACAAGTACTGAGAATTTCGGTGAAGTGTTTTCATAAACCCCGCGTTCCGGAGTAGTACCTTTCTCAATTTCGACACCCGAGACAATAAAGAGCGTGGGGAGGATGTCACGATAGGTGGTGAGAAGGGAATACTCCTCATCCCCAGTAAAGAGGAGCACCTTTGCCTCAAGGGAGTTTCCGATGAAGCGTTCCTGCCGCTTCATCTCCAAAGCCTTGTTCACCCCGTCCCTCACTGCCCTCAGTCTTTCCCATCGCTCTTCCAGTTCTGGCTCAAGAAATGCCTCCTCAACAGTGGGAAATGGAGAGAGAAAGACACTCTCCTCTTTGTTCCCCTCCATGAAACTCCATATCTCTTCAGCAGTAAAGGAGAGCACGGGCGCCATCAGCCTCGTCATGGTCGACAGTATCCGGGATAACACCCATTGCCCTGCCCTTCTTCCAGGGGAATCTGACCGGAATGTATAGAGCCGGTCCTTGAGTATATCGAGGTAAAAAGAGCTCATATCCACAATGCAAAAATTATGGATGCTGTGATATACCTGGTGGAATTCAAATTTCTCGTACGCCTCGGTCACCCTTTTCACGAGACCCTGGAGTCGCGACATCGCCCACCTGTCAATCTCCAGCATGTGGCCGGAATAATCCCCCCCATCAAAACCTGATAGATTCCCGAGCAGAAACCGTGCGGTATTTCGTATCTTGCGATATGCCTCAATAAGCCTATCAATAATCTCCTGGGAGATTTTTATATCGTCCCTATAGTCTTCTGCCGATACCCAGAGACGGACGATCTCTGCTCCATTTTTCTTGATCACATCTTGGGGCGCGACCACATTGCCCAGGGATTTGGACATCTTCTTACCCTGTCCGTCCACTACAAATCCATGGGTGAGGACCGTGCGGTAGGGTGCAGCATTTGTATTCCCCACAGAGACGATGAGGGAGCTCTGAAACCATCCGCGGTGCTGGTCGCTCCCTTCGAGATACATATCCGCAGGCCACGAGAGTCTTCTGTCTTTTGCCATGACCGCGGCATGGCTCACTCCTGAGTCGAACCAGACATCCAGGATATCCGTCTCCTTGACAAAGGATGAGGTTCCGCATTTCTTGCATGCATATCCTGAAGGAGTGAGTTCCTCTGCAGTCTTAAGAAACCAGATGTCAGAGCCGTGGGACTCGATGAGATGCACGATACGGTCGAGTACCTCGTGATCCCCAACGAATTCACCGCATTGTTCGCATTTCAGTAAGGTAATGGGTACACCCCACGACCGCTGTCTCGAGACGCACCAGTCAGGCCTGTTGGATACCATGCCGAAAATCCTGTCTTTGCCCCATTGGGGGATCCAGTTCACGCTGTTTATCTCTTCAAGACAATGCCTCCTGAGGTCTCTGTGTTCCACAGAGATGAACCACTGCTCAGTGGCGCGGAATATCACCGGCTTCTTACATCTCCAGCAGTGGGGATAGGAATGGGTGATCTTCTGGACAGCGAGGAGGGCATTTTTTCTTTTAAGGGTTTCCACAATTGCATCATTCGCCCTGAAGACAAATTGACCCTCGAACTCGGGGACCGCTTTGGTGAATCTGCCCCTGTCATCCACCGGCGCATAGATATCGAGACCGTATTTGAGCCCTGCTTCGTAATCGTCTTCTCCATGTCCCGGCGCGATATGCACTATTCCCGTGCCTTCCGCTGCAGTCACAAAGTCACCCAGGATCACCTGGGATTGTCTGTTGACAAAAGGGTGTTCGGCACGTATCCCCTCAAGGGCCTTGCCGTGTACAGAGAGCAACACTTCTCCATGAAAGGGGAGTCTCTCTTTCAATTCGCTGGCAACAATGAATACATCTCCATTGACCGAGAGCGCAGCATATTCATAGTCAGGATTGACCGCAAGGGCGAGGTTTGCAGGAAGTGTCCAGGGGGTCGTGGTCCAGATGATAAAAAAGACCTTTCTTCCTTTAAGGCCCGGGATGGAACGCTCTACATCCGCGTCAGGGACCCTGAACTTCACGTAGACCGATGGGGACTCCTTGTCCGCGTATTCCACCTCGGCCTCTGCGAGGGCGGTCACACATGAAGGACACCAGTGCACCGGCTTTTTCCCCCTGTAGACATAGCCCTCTTTCACAAACTTTACAAATTCCTTCACAATGGCTCCCTCATAGGAATTTGACATGGTGAGATAGGGATCGTTCCAGTCACCAAAGACGCCCAGCCTTCTGAACTCCTCTCTCTGGATCACCACGAATTCAGACGCGTAATCCCGGCACAGCTTCCTCTTTTCGAGGATTTCTATCTTCTCCTTTTTTTCTCCCAGGTTCCTATCCACCTGGAGCTCAATGGGGAGTCCGTGGCAGTCCCATCCTGGGACATAGGGTGCGTAGAACCCCTGCATTGATTTGAACTTTACGATGATGTCTTTTAATATTTTGTTCAGGGCATGACCGATATGGATGTGTCCGTTTGCATAGGGTGGGCCGT
>DASPUA010000161.1:0-3462 GCA_035623135.1 Thermodesulfovibrionales bacterium
GCAGGGGAACTGGCAGGAAGTGCGATTGCATGCGGAAAGATAGGGGAATATAAAAAATTGTGGGAAAAAGGCTTTGGTAAACGGTTTTCATTGATGAAAAAACTCTGGGCGTATTTTATGGCAAGTGATCGCCGTCTCGAGAAAATGGTGGAGTTGCATAAGAAACCAGAGATTCAGGAAGCATCCATGAACCTCTGGCTGAGAAAAGACCCGGGGAAGGGAAGCCTTCTCACCTACATTAAACTCTTCAGTAAATTCTTGAGTTAACGTCAATCTGAGAAAAAAGACATAATCCCAAGTGATGAAATATTATCTTTTGCACGGAATTGACTCTGTACCACCCCGGTGGAAATTACCCCTGACATTTTCCCTTATAGCACATCTCCTGGTGCTTGTGGTGATCTTTCTCTCCCCACCAAGCAAAAAAGAATCAGTAAAGCCTTTTATCACACGACTCGTGGCTCCGGAGGAAATGATGAAGGAAGTCCCTGCCTCTCGACCGCCCGCGGCAGAGAGACAAGGGAGCCTGGCACCACGGAGAAGCCCTGTTGTGCCAATGTCTGTACCGGCCCAAAGGGTGAGGCCACAACTGCAACAAAGAGAAGGTCCTGCAGCTTCCCTTCCTCCTTCTTCTGCTCAACTACCCGAGAAGGCTCTTGAGAGAGCTCCGGAACAGACCTTGCCAGGGCAGGGAAATCCCCCTGGTCCTGGCAGCAACGTACAAGCAGGGAGCGGGGTTCCTGGTTCGCCAGGAAGCAGTGTGGCAACCCCGTCTTCGCCCTCTCTGAGAGAGAGACTCTTTGATCCGGAGGTCATGGCTAAGGTAGCAAAAAGGGAGGAAAAGAAGCACGACAGCAGCATCACCTTTGACACGAACGAATTTAAGTATGAAAACTATATGATGAAGCTGAAATCAAGGATTGAAGCGATATGGAGGTATCCTCAGGATGCAGCCAGGAGGGGTCTGCACGGTGACCTTTATATAAGGTTCACTATCAAGAAGAATGGCAGGCTCGGGGATGTGGAAATGGTAAGTACTTCAGGAAACCCGAGTCTTGATAATGCGGCGATGCAGGCGCTCAAAGAGGGTGAACCATACTGGCCTTTGCCTGATGAGTGGGGTAAAGATACCCTCACCGTTACCGGCCACTTTGTCTATTCCATTTACGGGACGTATATACGATGAGGCATTGCAATCCTGATAAGAATGAACCCGTATAATGTGTGGGTTCATTCTTATCATATGTGGGAGGCATCCATCTCTCCGCATCAACAAATCCTTATTCTTGCTAACACGCCTGTGTTTGTGGTAATTTTTTACTGTTTGTGGAGGTGAATATCTTGGAAGAGAGATACATCCCGCAGAAGGTTGAGCTGAAATGGCAGCGGTACTGGTCCGAGAATACACAATTTAAAACCGATGCGGGAACCGAAAGGGACAAATTTTACTGCCTCGAGATGTTCCCCTATCCATCGGGAAAGATACACATGGGACATGTGCGCAATTACGCTATCGGGGATGTGATCGCCAGATATAAACGCATGCGCGGATGTAATGTGCTTCATCCTATGGGATGGGATGCCTTTGGCCTGCCTGCTGAGAACGCAGCAATAAAGGAGGGGGTGCATCCTGCGCAATGGACCTACGAGAACATCCAATATATGAAAACACAGCTCAACCGTATGGGCCTCAGCTATGACTGGGACAGGGAGGTGACCACCTGTAGTCCTGAGTATTACAGGTGGAATCAATGGTTTTTCCTCAAAATGTTCGAGAGGGGGCTCGCCTATAAAAAGTCATCGTTCGTCAACTGGTGCCGCTCATGCGCGACCGTGCTTGCCAATGAGCAGGTGATTGACGGCAAATGCTGGAGGTGCGAGAGCGAGGTCATCCAGAAGGAACTGGACCAATGGTTCTTCAGGATAACCAGGTATGCTGACGAACTCCTTGAGGGATGTGACAGGCTCAAGGGCTGGCCTGAGAATGTGGTGGCGATGCAGAGGAACTGGATTGGACGAAGTGAGGGTGTGGAGATGGACTTCCCCATAGACGGGACTAATGAGAAGATACGGATATTTACCACCCGGCCCGATACGCTCTGGGGCGCCACCTTTATCTGCCTTGCAACAGGCCATCCCCTTTTAGAAAAACTGGTTATTGATAAGAAAAAGCTCAATGAAGTGAGGGCCAAGTTTGAAAATACGGAGGAGAAAGAGGGATTATTTATCGGACATTATGCCATCAACCAGATGAATCACGAGAAGATACCCGTTTATATTGCCAGCTTCGTACTCATGGAATACGGCACCGGCGCGATTATGTCTGTCCCTGCCCATGACCAGAGGGATTACGAATTCGCAATGAAATATAACCTGCCCATAAGGAGCGTGATACAGCCTGAACAGTGGCCAGCAGGTGAAGGCGCGAACCAGGCAGTAATGAATGAAGCTTACGAGGATGAGGGGATGCTGGTGAATTCAGGGCAGTTCACAGGATTGAAGAGTGCCGATGCAAGAAGAGAGATTGGGAAGTATATCGAGGAAAAAGGCATTGGCAAGAGGGTGATCAATTACAAACTTCGTGATTGGGGAATCTCAAGGCAGAGATACTGGGGGACCCCTATTCCCGTTATCTACTGCAAAGGATGTGGCATTGTTCCGGTGAATGAAGAGGATCTTCCGGTAGTACTTCCTGAAGATGTAAAGTTTACCGGTAAGGGGGGTTCCCCGCTCCTCGATTTGCCCGACTTTCTAAGGGTTGCATGTCCACGATGCGGCGGTGAGGGAAGACGCGAAACAGACACCATGGACACCTTTGTTGACTCATCCTGGTATTTTGTGCGCTACTGTTCGGGACGAGATGAAGATGCCCTCACAAAGAAACATATCTCTTATTGGATGCCTGTGAATCAGTATATTGGAGGGGTTGAACATGCGGTCCTGCACCTCCTTTATTCGAGATTCTTTACCCGTGTCCTGAGGGATATGGGGATACTGACCTCTGATGAGCCATTCAATAATCTTCTTACCCAGGGAATGGTATGTATGGAGACCCTGAAATGTCCGGAGCACGGGTGGCTTTTTCCCTCTGAAATCAAGGACGAAAAGTGCCTCCATTGCGGGAGCCCTGTGTTGAGGGGAAGGGTCGAGAAGATGTCCAAGTCAAAGAAAAATGTGGTTGATCCCGACCATCTCATCAACAGGTATGGTGCCGACACTTCGCGGCTTTTTTCCCTTTTTGCAGCACCTCCTCAAAAGGATCTGGAGTGGTCTGAAAAAGGGGTGGAGGGGGCATACCGTTTCCTGAATAAGGTGTGGGGGATCGTATACAACAATAAGTCAAACATGATTCGTTCCGGATCCAGGATAAATAAGTTTTCGGTGCTTCAGTCTTCAGCCCAGAGCCTTGTGCGGAAAAATCACCAGACGATCAGGAGGGTAACCAATGACATTGAGCGGGAG
>DASPUA010000162.1:0-2888 GCA_035623135.1 Thermodesulfovibrionales bacterium
CCGGCAAGCCCGTTAGCCGCAAGTGCTGAACCTGCATTAAATCCGAACCACCCAAACCACAGAAGTCCTGCACCGGTCACTACAAGGGTCAGATTACTGGGCTTCAGTGTCGGCTCTTTCCTTTTGCCGAGCACCAGCGCACCAACCAGAGCTGCGATACCGGCATTAATATGCACTACTGTTCCGCCGGCGAAATCCAGCGCACCTATTTTTGCCAGAAAACCTCCACCCCATACCCAATGGGCAATAGGTAAATATACCAGGCTCAGCCACAGGATTGAAAAAAGCACCCATGCCGAAAATTTCATCCTTTCTATATATCCGCCGCTTGCCAGAGCCACAGTTATGGCAGCAAACGTAAGCTGATAGACGACATAGATAAACTCCGGTATCGTTTTGGCGAGATCATTTATACTGTTGACCCCTACACCGGAAAGAAACAGCTTTTCGGTGCTCCCTATGATGCCACCGACATCAGGCCCGAACGCGAAAGAAAATCCGTAGATTACCCAGAGAAAACTCACTATGCAATATGTCACAAAAGACATGGCCATTGTATTCAGGGTGTCCTTTCGTTTTGCCAGACCGCCGTAAAAAAGCGCCAGCCCGGGGAGGGTCATGAGCATAACGAATGCGGTTGCAACAATCATCCATGCTGTATCACCAGTGTCAATCTTCGGAGCAGGAGTTGCAGAAGCCGCCACGGGTGCAGGAGAAGACGGGGCAGGCCCAGCCTGCCCAGCTGAGGGAGGGGCCGGAGGGCTAGTCACAGCCTCTTCTGCAAACAAAAAACCTGAAATGCCCAATATCCCTAAAATTATCATTATGCTTAACAGTCCTTTCATACTAACCTCCTTTAAAACTGATTTTATTACCAGGTGTACATGACTGCGAGCGCAATTGTATCTTGGTTCTTCTTATTCAAAGTGTTGTGGTGTGAATCAAAAACGTCCTTATCGGACCAATCGTGCCTACGTATTTCTTGAGAACCAACATTATTGACTGCTCCTTAAGAATTCCGCCTCCAGATTCACCTCCATTTTTATACGATACTTTTTGATCTTGTATCCGATCATCCTTTCGGTTATTCCAAGTCTTCTTGCCGCCCTCGACATGACCCAGCTGCATCCCCTGAGGGCATTAAGTATTTCCTGCTTTTCGATCTCGTGAACCTTGTCTCTTAATGACTCCATGTTCTCACTGCTCTACCTACCCATATATCCAAAACCATGCCAGGCATAACCTGCTGATTTTTAAGCAATCGTTGCCAGGGATTATGCGACAATTTTGTACCATGCTACAATTTTGTATCATTTTCACAGACTTCGCCTCTTCATGGAGTGGTTTTGATGCACAACGTGCCTGTTATCCTTCCCCGTCGAATGTATTTTCCGGGTAAAAGCGGCTTAAGAAAACGGATTGTTTAACTTACAATAATTATGAAGCTGGGATAAAGTATTTTAGCGGGTTTACCGGCAGGGCTTAAATTGAGATATTTAACCTTTATTATTCAGAAGCCTGTCGGCAGATATAGTGTCTGAGCGGATTCAAAGTCTCTCGGAGAAAGAATTTGCCCTCGGAGGCACGATGGATATCGGGCCGAGAATGAGCGATGATACTGTATTTGCCGATCTCGACGAAATTCATGAATTAAGTAAGTTAAGAGCTTAGCTTATCCCGTACTTATGGAGCCTGTGGCGGAATGACCTGAAGGACAGATTGAGTAACTTGGCCGCCTCTGTCTTCACACCTCCCGCCTTTTCGAGCGCCTTGAGGAGATACTTCTTTTCGATATCACTGATAATCTTGTCCACGTCAATACCCTCACCCGACAACTCAGGGACCGACTTCATGTCGCTCACGTATCCTGTTATCTCAGCCGGCAGGTCCGCAGGTGTGAGTTCCTCCTTGTCAGAAAGAAGGGCCATTCGTTCAATCACATTCTCAAGTTCTCTCACATTCCCTTTCCAGACGTAATCCATGAGCAGCTTCAGCGCATCAGCTGAAATCCTCTTTGAGTCGCCGGAGGTTTTTCTGAGAAAATGCTCCACCAGCAAAGGCAGGTCCTCTTTTCTCTCTCTCAGGGGGGGGATATTAACAGGGACTACATTCAAACGGTAAAACAGATCTTCCCTGAACCTTCCGGCAGCAATCTCTTCTTTGAGATCCTTGTTTGTTGCCGATATGACCCTCACGTCGACTTTAATATCCGTCGTCCCTCCTATCCTTCTGAATTTCCCGTTTTCGAGGACCCGCAGCAGCTTTGCCTGGAGACTGACCGGCATTTCTCCTATCTCATCCAGGAGGAGGCTTCCGCCATCGGCGATCTCAAAAAGCCCTTGCTTGTTATAAATAGCTCCGGTGAATGAACCCTTCATGTGCCCGAAAAGTTCAGACTCAAGAAGCCCCTCGGGGAAAGCGGCACAGTTGATCGTTACAAAATTCTTGCCCCTTCTGTGACTGAGGTTATGCAGCGCGGATGCAACCAATTCCTTGCCGGAGCCGCTCTCACCCACAATCAGCACACTGGAATTGCTCTGGGCTATCCTTGGAATGAGCTTGAACAACTCCTGCATTTTGGGACTTTTGCCGATAATATTTTCGAGGGTGAATGTCGTTTCCACCTTCTGCCTCAGGAGTGAGAGTTCCGCGCTCAACCGTTTTTTCTCGATCGCCTTCCGGACGATAAGCCTTATTTCATCTATATTGAATGGCTTGTTGATGTAGTCGTACGCTCCCAATTTCATCGCCTCGATAGCTGTTTCTGTGGTTCCGAATGCTGTAATCATGATCACGATAGTGTCCGGAGATATCTCCTTCACCTTTCTGAGAACGTCAAAACCTTCAACCTTTGGCATCTTCATATCCGTTATTACAACATCAAAGAT
>DASPUA010000163.1:0-3524 GCA_035623135.1 Thermodesulfovibrionales bacterium
AATTCAGCCATTTGACAGGAACTTCTTTTACCTTGCAGCCGGCCCTCACCGCACGATAAAGGATCTCAACATCGTATGCGAACCGATCAATAGTAGTCTCCTTGAAGAGTTCCCTGCCTATACTGCCATTGAACAGCTTAAATCCGCACTGGGTATCTTTGAATCCTTCCAGGAGAAGGATCCTGACAATCCTGTTGAATATCTTGCCCATAAGCTCTCGCCACCAGGGTTGTCTTATCACGATATTACTTGCTTCCAATCCCCTGGACCCGATCACCACGTGGTACCCATCGTCATAGGGGACAAGAAGTTTCTCCACCTCTTCTACCGGCGTCGAGAGGTCAGCATCTGAAACGAGGACCAGGTCGCCCGTGGAGAGTGCAACCCCTTGCCTAATTGCATATCCCTTTCCCCTGTTTTCCCTATACCCTAAGTATTGTATTGATGGTATTTCTTTCTTAGCGCGCTCTACGACATCTTGAGTGTTATCCGAACTCCCGTCATTCACCACGATAAGCTCAAAACCTCTAAAATGCTCGCTTAGGTATTCGTCCAGCCTTCCCAAAGAAGGGAGGATACGCATAGACTCATTGTAGGCGGGAATAATGACGGAGATGAACTCTTTTCTCTGCGGCATCGTATTCCTATTTTCGCTTATTCACATGCACATGGCACAAGTCACCATGGAATTGCCATATAATACCTGTATGTTGAAGCCCTTTGCCGCTCTCACGATTACGGATTGACTCAATGAGTATGGAATCCCAACCTGTTTCACTGTTTGACGACCAATCCCTTACCACTCCATGAACAGCCTTCTGATGTTCCTCAGTTCTCCCCCGGCACTTCTCGTCCGTTCCAATGGAAAATCCCTGTATGTCTTCACGGCAAGCCCTCCGGGTGTTTCTGTAATCTTCACCGCGCCATCCTGATCCGTACGGTACACCCTTATTCCCTGAAGCCTCTCGATGGTCTCTCTATGCGGATGGCCGTACGAATTGTCCCTTCCCACGCTTATTACCGCTATTTCCGGGGCCGCTATACGCAAGAAATCCTCTGATGAGGATGTCCGGCTCCCGTGGTGGGAGACCTTGAGCACGTCGCTCTTCAGCCACTTCCCGAGGTGCACCAGGTCCTCCTCTGCCTCTTCCGCAACATCAGCAGTAAAGAGAAAGGACTTATTCCTGCCGGTGATTTTTACCACAAGGGAGTCGTTGTTTTCGGTGGCAGCCTCACTGTCTGCAAAGGTGTAAAACCCCTCGTAGGGATGGAGAATCAGGATGTCAAGCCCGTATGCCTTTGTCGCGTCTCCCCTTTCAAGGGAGCGGTGGGTCACTTTTGACAAGAACTCATCCGGATAAATGAGGAGTCCGTTGTCCCACACCTCCTTCACCACAAACTTCCTCATCACAGAAGGCGCCCCTGCAGCGTGATCGTCATCTGCGTGGGTAACCAGGAGCACGTCAATGTTCCTTTTCCCAAGATACCTGAGATACGCATCCAGTTCCCTGCCTGTTCTTCCGGTATCAATGACCATTATCATTCCACCCTGGGCCTCGACCACTGCAGAGTCACCCTGCCCCACATCGAGATAGGTGACCGAGATAGCATCTTTTCCCTTTACAAGTCCCTTGACGAGGAATGCAGAACAGATGATCAAGGATGCAAGGAATAGTACACATATATACCGCTTTTTGCCAGACAAACAATAGACCATCATGCCTGCGTAGAAGAGGATGATCAGCACAGGAGGGAACGCGGGTATCCTCACGTCTGCAAAGGGGATGGAGGCGAACACTTTAACCCCTTTTATGGAAATGTCAGTTGCAAGTGCGACAAGGGGCTGGAAAGGGTAATACCCTGCAAATAAATAGCTAAAGGCCGCAATGAGGGAGAGGGCCACCAGGACAAGGCCGATAAAAGGGGTTATGAGGAGGTTCGCGAGGGGTGAGATGACGGAAAAGTAATGGAAGTAGTACGCCACAAGGGGCGCTGTACCAAGCGATGCTGCAAGCGTGAGGATGAGGGAGTTCTTCAGATAACCGGTAACGAGGCCGGAAACCCCCTCTTTCCCTGGTTTTTGTTCTCGCTCTCCAAAGGCATACCCAATGGAGAACACCGCAAGAAACGAGAGTTGAAATGATATGGTCAAGATGGCTGACGGATCCCACACGCAGATGAGGAATGCAGCGAACAAGAGGGAATTGAGCCAGAACCCCTTCCTCCCAATGAGAAGTCCCAGGAGGAAGACATTAATCATGATAAATGATCTCACTGCAGGAATACTTGCGCCGGAAATGAAAAGATACATGAGCATGAACGGCAGAGAGGCGAGCGCAGCAATCTGTGACGGCGTGAGATATATGGTGATCCTCTGGAGTATCCGGTGGGGCAGATATCGAATGAGAAACCTGAACAGCGCAAAGATGAGCATTGAAAAAAGCCCGAAATGCGTGCCTGAAATGCTCAATAAATGGACAAGGCCTGTGGCATTAAAGGCGTCCTTCAGCTCTTCGCTCATGGCTGACCTCTCTCCGGTGGTGATCGAAGCGAGCAGGGCAGCGGAATCGCCCTGAAAGTTGCCTTTGAGGTATTGGGTAAGCATATCCCGCCTGTCTTTGAACCATGCGATGAGAGGACTCTCTCCAAAAGGTTCCGCACTATTTACTTCCTGAAGGTATGCATAAAGCGTATCATTCTGCACACTCCCAGGGTTACGTCTTTCCTTGTCCCCTACCGGTCTTACTGTTAAATCATACCTAAGTCCCCGCTTCAACCCATTGTCAGAAATGATGCTCATCTCCCTGTTGTTGAGAAACGCAAGGGGATCCCCTCTGTCCGCATCAAACGCCGACTGGATAGTGACCTCGTTCATAAGCCTTCTCGAAGGGAGCTCATGGGGCGAATCGTTTGCCACGCAGTGGATGCGTATCTCCCTGCCTGCTGCAACGGTGTCCAAAGGAGGGGAATACCTGAACCACGCGTATAAGCCACCAAGCATGAATGGAATAACAAGCAGAACACGGCCCCTGGAAATCAGACGGGCTGCAGAGAGGATACATGCCATCCCCGCAGTGTAGGGGAAGTAAAGAAACACGTAGAAAAGAGCAACGCCTGCAAGGAAAAGAATAAAAAAGAACATCAGACGGACATGGTCTTTTGTATCGTGTCCGCGATCCTGCGGGCTAGCGTATCAGCGAGCCTCTTTTCGTCGGCCTCCACCATCACCCTTATCGTGTGTTCGGTCCCTGAAGGCCTCACAAGAAGCCTCCCCCTGCCTTTCAGGCGCTCCTCTGCCTCCCTCATCACCTGGACAACCATGGGATATGATTTGAAGTCGGTCCTGGCCGCCCTCGGTGTCCTGCGGGTCTTTGGACATCCCTTGTCCTGGAGGGGCACGTTGATCAAGACTTGAGGATAGAGCCTGATATTCGCCACAAGTTCTGACAGGGAGGCATTTTCCTTCCTCATCGCATAGAGGACATGGAGCGCAGTAATGGGACCGTCCCCTGTGGTGTTGCAAT
>DASPUA010000164.1:0-2695 GCA_035623135.1 Thermodesulfovibrionales bacterium
GTGTGAGTTTTGATCAAACTGAATGTTGTCGAAGATGAAGAACTCCGCTTCAGGACCGAAATAGGCCGTGTCACCTATTTTGGTCGATTTGAGATAGTTTTCCGCCTTCTGGGCAATATACCTGGGATCCCTTGTGTAGTATTCCTTGGTGATAGGATCCACGATATTGCATATAAGGCTTATGGTGGGATACTCCATAAAAGGGTCGATGAAGGCTGTAGTGGGATCGGGAACGATGAGCATGTCCGAGGTATGGATCGCCTGCCAACCCCTTATAGACGAGCCGTCAAACCCAAGCCCTTCCTCAAATACCTCCTCCTTTAATTCAGCGATCGGGGCTGCGAAATGCTGCCAGATTCCAGGATAATCAAGGAACTTGAAATTGACCATTACCGCCTTGTTCTCCTGTGCTAATTTTACTACGTCTTTTGGTGTCATACCTTCCTCCTTTTTTTTCACTTGCTGTATTTAGACTGCTGCTTCTCCACGTTCACCCGTCCTGATTCTTACGATATCCTCGATAGGGTATACAAAGATTTTTCCATCCCCGATCTTCCCTGTCTTTGCAACCTTCTCTATGGTATTCACCACCTTCTGCACAAGGCTGTCTGAAGTGACGATCTCGATCTTTATTTTGGGAATAAAGTCAATGACGTATTCAGCCCCGCGATAGAGCTCCGTATGTCCCTTCTGCCTTCCAAAACCCTTCACCTCTGTCACCGTCATTCCCTGGATGCCAATTTCATTTAACCCATCTTTCACTTCATCGAGTTTAAAGGGCTTGATAATTGCTTCCACCTTTTTCATGTCTCACCTCCTGCAAATGTTTTAAGCGAAAAATCCTTTGTAAAAATTCATGGCCTTTCCGTGGTAATCGTCATACATCGCTTCTGTCTGTATCCTTATTTGACTCATGTCAACAGATTCATTCTTCAGCCATTCATAGATCATTTCTTTCCTGACTTCTATGTGGAACTGGAATGCATACGCGCCCTCACCATATCTGAATGCCTGGTGAGGATAGAGTTCCGACTTCGCAAGCCTGAATGCACCTTCAGGAATATCAAATGTCTCACCATGCCAGTGGAAAACCTTGAACCTTGTCAAGAAATCCCCTGCCCCCGGACGGATTGCAAGTTCCTTCATAAGAGGGTCCCTTTTCCCCTCATCCGTGAGCTCGATGTCGTACCATCCTATCTCTTTTTCAGGGCCTCGATAGACCCTCGCACCCAATGCCTTTGCCATAATCTGCGCACCGAGGCATATCCCAAAAATCTTTTTTCTCCCAGCCACAAACTCCTTTACAAGCGCTATCTCTGTTCCTATATAGGGATACACCCCTTCCTCATTCACGCTCATCGGCCCTCCAAGCATTACAAGGATATCGAAATCCTTTGATCCCGGAATGTCATCAGTAGCGCAGTCCACGATTTTGTAATATATCCCTCTTTCACGAAGGAAATCTTCAATAGTTCCGGGACCTTCTGATGCTATGTTTTTTAAAATTAGAACGGACATTCCATAGTATATATACAATAATTATGCCATTTAGAGATATCTGCAAAATAAGGTTTTTTCTGATATAGTGCAGATAATTGCCTATGAATTAGGCAGAGATGTCTAAGAAAGAGGCATTCCCACCTGAAATATCCTGCCCATGAAAGAGCTCCCACTTAGTTCCGTTCTTTTCATTGTCGGACCTTGGAATGATCAATGTTCCTCTCTGCTTCTCTTGCTGCAATACATTGCACGATAAATTTTGCATATTTTGAAAAATATTTCATACTTAGAGATAATTTCAATAAACAAAATATCAAAAAACATTTAAAAACAAAGATATTATTTAATGGAACACTATTTGCTTATTTGATAATATAGGTTCAAAAGCAAGGCTTATAGGAGGCATTATGATATCAACAGCAGAAGTCAGGTATGGGGCAATTGATGGTATAGTAAGGTCCAAGGCAACATTTTATCAGCATGCTGCGGAGAAGACGATGAGCCCCATAGGGAGAAGGGTATTTCTCTCTGTGATGGAAGACGAAAAAAAGCACCTTGAAAATATCAAGGATATCCCGAAGAAGCGCAGTGTGGGAGCGCGTGGTTCTGCATGCTTCATAAAAATACTAAAAGGCTTTCTTGAAAGGATTAACGCTACCACTGATGACGTGGAGGCCTTTAACATTGCCATGGAGATGGAAAAAGAGAGCATTGAACTCTATAAAAAACTTTCAAAAAAGGTTCAGACCCCAAAAGAGGAGGCCCTCTTTCAAGACCTCCTTAGCGAAGAGCAGAAACGCTATGCCGAATTCTCTGACACCTGCCTTTTCCTTGCTGACTCACACAGCTGGTTTATGTGGGATGAGCATAGTATCATGGACGGCGGCACGCCATGGGCATAACAAAAAAGGGAATCAGGAGTCAGACCGAGATTTCATCGAAGAGAACGGTCAGGGACACAAACCCCATAATCAGCTGTTAGGATCGACATGAAACGGATTCTTGTTCTCATCGCTTTTATGTCCATCTCAGGACCAGCTTGGGGGTTGAACGTCACCATAAGTGTCAAGACAGAAGGCAGAGATAAACCTGTGATCGTCGGAACAACGAATCTTCCGGACGGAATTGAGCTCATAGTAACGATACGGCGTAAGGAAAGCTCCTATATGGCCCAGAGTAAGACACGGGTGAAACA
>DASPUA010000165.1:0-5176 GCA_035623135.1 Thermodesulfovibrionales bacterium
TAGGTCTCTCTTGGGGAGACCCTTGTCGTCCATCTGGAATGTCCAGGGGTCAACTGACTACGGCCTTCTCTTCCATATCCTGACAGGATATAACCCCACGCCCACTGCTTCCCTCGCAGACCTCAAGGCCTACACCGAGAAGCATACCCCCAAGACAAAGGAGCCGAAGAGCGTGAACTGGTGGGGAAACAGACCGAAATACATCACGAGCTACCTCAAAGCGATTTATGGGGACAAAGCGACCAAAGACAATGATTATGGATATGCTTGGCTTCCCAAACTTGACGAGGGGATGAACGCCTCATGGCTCAGGCTCTTCCTCGCAATGGGCATGGGGAACTTCGAAGGTTTCTTTGCCTGGGGGCAGAATCCGGCCTGTTCGTCTGCTGCTGCGGCAAAGGTGAGACAGGTTTTCACAAAGTTGAAGTGGCTTGTGAATGTGAATCTCTACGACAATGAAACCGCCTCTTTCTGGAAAGGGCCTGACATGAAACCGGAAGAGATACAGACAGAGGTCTTCCTCCTTCCCGCCTGCTCCTCTGTGGAAAAAGAGGGCAGCATCTCCAATTCCAGCCGTCTTGCCCAGTGGAGGACAGCGGCCATCAAGCCCATCGGTCAGTCCATGCCCGATTCAGAGATCATGAACGAGCTTTACTACAGGGTCAAGAAGTTCTACCAGAAAGAGAAAGGGAAGTTCCCGGCGCCGATCCTTAACCTGACCTGGGATTACGGAGAAAAGAACAAGGAAGGCAAGATAGAGCATTTTGATATCCATCGTGTGGCAAAAGAGATCAACGGGTACTACCTTGAGGATATCTACGACAAAAAGGTTGATCCGCCCAAGCTCATTGGAAAGAAAGGGCAACTTGTCACAAATTTTGTGACCCTCCAGGCAGATGGTACCACATCCTGCGGTAACTGGTTATACTCAGGCAGCTACACTCAGAAAGACGATAAGTCCAAGGCCGTAAACATGATGGCCAGAAGAGGCAAGGAAGACTCTACCGGCCTTGGGCTTTATCCCAACTGGGCGTGGGCGTGGCCTCTCAACAGAAGGATCATCTATAACAGGGCATCGGTCGATCTTAACGGAAATCCCTGGGATCCCAAGCGGGCGGTAATAAAGTGGAACCCTACCAAGGAGAATCCTGCTACGGGTAAACCTGGTATGTGGGAAGGTGATGTTCCGGACGGCCCTGCGCCGCCGTTATCAGACGAAAAAGGCGGCAAGCTCCCCTTCATCATGAAGCCGGATGGAATCGCTTCTATCTTCGGGCCGGGCCTTGCTGACGGGCCATTCCCTGAACATTACGAACCGCTGGAATGCCCCATTCAGGAAAACCCCATGTCCAAAAAGCGGAGGATAAATCCCACCGCATCCCCGATTGCGCAGATGGCCGCACACTTTAGCTGTGATGTCCGCTATCCTTTTGTTGCCTCAACCTATAGGGTAACAGAACACTGGCAGACGGGTGTCATGACAAGGCATACCCCATGGCTTCTTGAGATGCAGCCCCAGATGTTTGTGGAGATGAGCAAGGAGCTCGCTGCTGAAAAAGGGATTAGGAATGGTGATAAGGTAAAGGTCTCATCAGCCCGCGGAAGCCTTTGGGCCGTTGCGGTGGTCACCGAGCGGTTAAAACCGTTCAAGGTAATGAACCAGACGATCCATCAGGTCGGGATGCCGTGGCACTTCGGCTGGCAGTTCCCTGTGGACGGAAGCGGAGGGGACAGCGCCAATCTCCTGACTCCGTTTATTGGCGATCCGAATACAAGCATACCTGAATCAAAGGCCTTCATGGTCAATGTGGAAAAGGTATAGGGGGTGATAATATGGCAAGAATGGGAATACTCGTTTCACCGGAATTGTGTATAGGATGCAGGGCCTGTCAGGTTGCCTGTAAGTCATGGAACCAGCTTCCTGGTGACAAGACAACAAACAGGGGGGGCTTTGAGAACCCTCCCGACCTCACCCCTCACCTTTACAACAAGATTCACTATCTTGAGGTGCCTGCGGCTGCAGATGTTCAGCGCTGGCTCTTTGTAAGTCAACGGTGCATGCACTGTGACGATGCAGGCTGCATGAAGATCTGTCCTGCTCCGGGGGCTCTCTATAAGACAAAGGAAGGTGCGGTCGGGATCAATAAGGACAAATGTATCGGCTGCAAACTCTGTGTTGCCGGATGTCCGTTCAATGTTCCCCGCTATGATGAGAAAGACAAGATCTCAAAATGCCATCTCTGCAATGACAGGATTGCAAATGGACTCCAACCCGCATGCACAAAAACCTGCCCTACAGGTGCACTAAAATATGGTGACAGGGACAGCCTTATCAGCGGTGCACAAAAGGCAGGCTATGCAAAGGTTTATGGACAGACAGACCTGGGAGGACTTGGATCGCTTTACGCGTTCAAGGATGCTCCTAATGTCTACGGGATGGATGAAAAGCCGGTCATACCAGAGACCGTTGTCTTCTGGCATAAAGTGCTCAAGCCATTGTCGTACTTAGGACTTAGCGGCGTCGTGGCCGCCTCCCTGATCCACTACGTTGCCATCGGTCCTCACAAAGAGAAGGAAGAGGAGGAAAAGAAAAATGGATAAAATCATCAAGAAGGCAGGCGCATTCGAAATCATCAATCACTGGGTGATGGCCATCAGCTGTATTCTCCTCGCAGTGCAGGGGTACGGGTTCCTCTTCCACATAGAGGGAATTGGCTCGGCGTTTGGCGGGTTTAACTCGATGCGGGCCCTCCATAACTACCTGGGAATCGCCTTTTCAGTCTCTCTCTTCTTCTCCATCTTCCTTTATCTCAAGGAGGCCCTCACTTATGATGCTGATGACATCGGGTGGATAATGGTATTGGGTGGCTACCTTTCCCATAAGGTGAGCGTTCCACCCATGGGGAAGATCAATACCGGCCAGAAGTTCTTCTATCTGGCGGTGCTTATCTTCGGAATCGGCATTTCGGCCTCGGGCTATGTCATCTGGCTTCTCCCTGGCAATAAGCAGTATATCCTCCTTTCCCATATTGTTCACAACATCAGCTTTGTTACTCTGATGATCGCAATACCCGTTCACATCTACCTCGGTACCCTCGCGAATCCAGGAACTTTGAGGATAATGCTTTCCGGCACTGTTCCCTATCAATGGGCCAAGAAGAAGCATCCAAAGTGGGTAGCTGAGGTGGAGGGAGGGCATAAAGCGTGAGCACCTCCGCTCCTCTGCGTAGGGAAAAGGCTCTTGGATAGTCTTTAAGGAATCCCCCGTGCCACATGAAACCTGAGTGACATGGGGGATCATCAAATTAAAAAAGGAAAACCCATGAAGAAATTCTTTGTTCTCATTATTCTGTTTTTAGCATCATCCCTCTCCTTTGCACAGGACAAACGATATGAAGTCCCTGTCGGGGATTCACCGGGATATGGTCAGGCCAATGCCCCGGTGACCATGATCGAGTTTATCGACTACCAGTGACCCCACTGCGTGGGAGTCGGTCCGGCTGTCGATAAATTGCTCAAAGACTATAGAGGAAAGATAAGGCTCGTGGTGAAGATGAACCCTTACAAATACCGGGACTTCTCCCATACGGCTGCCGAGGCAGCGCTTGCGGCCAGTGACCAGGGAAAGTTCTGGGAAATGCATCAGCTCCTGTTGAAGAAATCTCCCCAGCTTGACAGAAACAGTCTCATAAAGTATGCACAGGAGAGCGGCCTCGACGTAAAAAGATTTACTGAATCCCTTGATGCAAAAAAGCACGCGAACACAATTGAACGGGACAAACAACTTGCTATTTCGCTGGACCTGTACGAGACACCTGTATTTTTTATCAATGGGAGAAAGGTCACGGGAAACAGGGCCTATGAGTATTTCAAGAAAATCATTGATGAGGAAATAAAGAATGAGAAGAGGTAGACTTTCCTTTTTGCCCTTCTTTGCTGCCGTGTGGGCTATTATCCTATTCGTCCTCACTCTTGATGTGCACGCCGGGCACCTTGAGCCTTTCAAATCCGTTCCGGTCCCACAAAACAATCCCCAGACCCCTGAGAAGATAGAACTCGGCAAGAAGCTCTTTTTTGACAGGCGCCTTTCCGGAGACGGCACCATGAGCTGTGCCAGCTGCCACATGCCGGAACTGGCGTTCACGGACGGACAGGATATTTCCCTCAGCTATCCCACAACAAAAAACTGGAGGAACTCTCCTACACTCGTCAATGTCGCGTTCTATCAATATCTCTTTTATGACGGTCGGGTCAAGACCCTTGAAGATCAGGCTCTCTTCCCACTGATGTCGGCATTCGAAATGAATAAGAATCTCGACTATGTTGAGGAGCAGATCAGGGTGGTTCCCGAATACGTAGAGGCCTTTAAGAAGGTTTTTGGTGGTGAGGTGACACGAGAGAGGATTGCGATGGCGATCGCGGCCTTTGAGAGGACCCTTCTCTCACTCAATTCCCCCCTCGACAGGTACCTTAAAGGTGAGAAAGGTGCGCTCTCGGAAGGTGCGAAGAAGGGATTTGAGATATTTAAAGGCAAGGGAAAGTGCGTTGATTGCCATCATGGGGTGAACCTCTCTGACGATAAATTCCACGCTTTGGAAGTGCCGGAAAATCCCGTTTTGTTAAATGACCCGAGGGTCACTGCCACGATGCGATTTGTGGCGAAGGTTTACCATTATGACGACTACAAAAACCTGACAGAGGATCCCGGCAGGTATCTCATCACAAAAGACAAGAAGGATTGGAAGGCATTCAGGACGCCTACCCTAAGGGAAATCTCAAAGACCGCGCCCTATATGCATAACGGCATCTTCAAGACCCTTGAGGAGGTTATTGATTTCTTCGACGCAGGAGGAGGGAAGGGAAACAGGGCACTGAAACCTCTGGGTCTGAGCGCCGAGGAGAAGACAGATCTGAAGACATTTCTGATTGAGGCCCTGGCAGGTGAGGAGATCACCGTAAAATATCCTGAGATTCCATAGGGATATTCTCTGTCCAATTCAATGAATCTTCAAGACATTATACATGAAAAACCCCATCTCAAAGAGACCATTCTGCTCTACGAAAAGGTCTTGAGTTTTGACAGCGTAGTGGCGGGCATAACCGGTGCCCTCACCCCTGACGAGGTGTCCTATCCTTCTGAGGTGGCGGATGAGGTAATAGACAGCTTTTCATCAAT
>DASPUA010000166.1:0-3392 GCA_035623135.1 Thermodesulfovibrionales bacterium
AGGGGCTGAGTCGGCCCTTCAGGCGAAACAGACCTCACTGAAAGAGATCGAGGCAACCGTAATTGACGCAGAAAAGGAGATGTCGCTTTTAAGATTGACTGTGGAGACCCAGACCGAAGAAAAGGAAAAACTGAGCAGAAAGCTTGCCTACCTCACCATAGAGGGAGAGGAAATTCTGAAGGAAAAAGAATCCCTGAAAGGGACCCTCACTCAGAAAGAGGCTGAGGCTGGCCGGATGGATTCAGTGAAAGGTGAGACCGAACAGCTCCTCTTCCGTCTGCAGGATGCCATATCCGCAGACAAAGAACGCTATGAGGTGGAACGCTCGTCCATCACAGAGCTGAGGTTGTCCCTGAACTCCTCCAAGGAGCGGCTCGAATCCCTCGGAAAGGAAGCGGAGAGCTCCCGGAAAATGCTTTCTGATCTCTCAAGGAACCATGAAGCGGTGATTAAAGAAAAATCAGATATTGACGCGCGAATTATGCAGTGCAAGGAAGTGATCAGCAAGAACAATGAGGCCTTACGGGAGCTTGTCCTCAAGGCCGATCGCCTCAAGACAGAGATCGCAGAACACAGAGAACTCATCCGGACCGAGTCTGAGGGACTCATCCATTCAGAGCAGGAGGCCAAGACCCATCGCCTCACCTTAGATTCATTGACCGCTTCCATAAACGAGGCTGATGTTTCCCTCGCAGAGCACAGGTTGAAGATTGAAAACATCTCGGACAACATCCGGAGAAATTATACTATCGAGATTTCCTCCTTTGAGGCCGAACCCGTACTTCCTGAAGATGAAGAACGTCTTTCTGAGCTGCGGACAAAGATCCAGGAGCTTGGCACCGTGAATCTCGGCACGCTTGAAGAATATGAAGAACTCAAGACGCGCTATGAGTTCCTTACTAAACAGCAGGAAGACCTCACTCAATCTATTGCAGAACTGGAAGAGGCCATCACAAAGATAAACAGCACAACCCGGAGAAAACTCAGGGAGGCATTTGAGCAGCTCAACACTAAATTCTCCGAAGTGTTCACTATGCTGTTTGGCGGAGGAAAGGCAGGCCTGGTGATGACAGACGAACACAATATCCTCGAGTCAGGCATAGAGATTATTGCCCAGCCGCCTGGCAAGAAACTCCAGACCATCACCCTCCTGTCCGGTGGGGAGAAGGCGCTCACCGCCCTTTCACTCCTCTTCGCGAGTTTTCTCATAAAGCCCTCGCCCCTCTGTATTCTCGACGAGGTGGATGCTGCCCTGGATGAATCCAATATCGAGCGGTTTGCAAAGATGCTCAGGGAACTCTCCTCGGGCATACAGTTCATTGTGGTGACCCACAACAGGGTGACCATGGAGGCAGCGGACTACATTTATGGAATAACCATGGAGGAGCCTGGCGCTTCAAAGGTAATCTCCATGCAGCTTGTAGATTCATAACACAAGCGCGGGCAACATCGGGGGACCACTCTGCACACGCACCCTGGAATCTTCTTGGAGTGAACGCAAGATGAACAAGTTAAGAGACGCATTGCCCCACTTAGCCATATCCACAAACCCGGAAGACCTCATATGCTATGGGTTTGACGCATGCGGGCTTGAGGAACTTCCCTCTGCTGTCTTGTGGCCTGAAAATGTAGAGGATATCATTGCCATCATGAGATACGCCCACGATGAGGGAATTCCTGTGGTACCGCGGGGCGCAGGCACAGGCATGTCCGGAGGTGCGGTCCCTCTCAGGGACTCTATGGTCCTGAGCATGGAAAAGATGAACCGTCTCCTTGAACTGGACAAGGACAATCTCACCGTGCTCGTAGAGCCCGGAATCATTAATGGAAGAGTGCAGAGGGAGGTGGAAGACCTTGGTTTTTTCTACCCGCCTGACCCTGCGAGTATGAATTTCTGCACTATCGGGGGCAATGTGGCGGAAAACGCAGGAGGGCCAAGGGCGCTGAAATACGGGGTCACAAGGGATTATGTGATGGAGATCGAGGCAGTGGTCCCAGGCGGGGAGCTCATCACTGCAGGCGTCAGGACCCAAAAGGGTGTGGTCGGATATGATCTCATGAGATTGCTCGTAGGCTCAGAGGGAACTTTGGCGGTGGCAACCAAGATAAGGCTAAAGCTCCTTCCCTTGCCTGAAGACGTGGTCACCCTTCTCTGCCTGTTTAATGATCTCGAGGCCTCGGGAAAGGCCGTATCAATGATCATTGCATCGAGGATCATTCCCAGGACTCTCGAGTTTATGGACAGGGAAGCCGTACGCGCAGTCGAAAAATTCCAGCCCATCGGGCTTCCCGACACTATTGCCGCACTCCTTCTCATAGAGATCGACGGGTATGCGGACGCGATCAGGAAGGAGGCGGAGAAGGTGGCCAGTATCTGCATGAAATTGGGTGCGGATGTGAGCATGGCAAAAGATTATGAGGCAAAAAACAGGTTATGGGAATGCAGACGGAGGGCTTCCCAGGCCCTTTACCACATTAGTCCGAGGAAGATGAGTGAGGACATCGTAGTTCCCAGAAGCAGGATCCCCGAGATGCTCACCAGCTTGAGGAGGCTTTCTGAAGAGACCGGCATTTCCATAGTGAATTTTGGCCATGCAGGGGACGGCAACATCCATGTGAACCTCATGGTTGACAGGACCAATAAGGAGGAATACCAGCGGGCGGAACCCCTTGTAAGGGAGATCTTCCGTGTGACCCTCAATCTTGGCGGCACCATTTCAGGAGAACACGGCGTGGGCATCACAAAGTCTCCCTATATCGGGATGGAGATAAAGAAGAGGGAGCTGGAGCTGATGAAGGGGATCAAGAATCTCTTTGACCCGAAAAATATCCTGAACCCTGGCAAGATCTTCCCGTCATAAAAGGTTCTTCTCCATTTTATAGTCATCCATAATAAACCCACTGCCGATATCCTGAATCACGGAACCAAGATTTATGAAACCGAGCTTTTCATATGCTTCGATCGCGACTCTGTTGTTCTTGTTTACGGTGAGTACAATCTTTCTAAGTCCTCTTTCTTTTGCAAGTCTTTCAATAAATTGAATGGCCTTCTTCCCAAAACCCTTACCGCGTTCAGAATATTGTATGTATATCTTACTCAGGAATAATTCGTCACCCTTCGGCTGGACACCTATATACCCGATGAACCGATTGTCTTCTTTGATGAGAAAATAGAGGAAACCGCTCCTGATCTGTTCTGAAATGGACTCTTTTGACTGGAATCTGTCGAGCATGTAATCCACCTGCGCTTTGCCGATAATGGGGATATAGTGCTCGGTCCAGATCTCTTCGGCCAGAGACCCGACAATTTCTATCTGTTTCTCGGTCAAGACTTCAAGAAACATAGTTTCGGATGGTACCTAGACTTGTGCGGCGGTTATCTCCCCCCACAC
>DASPUA010000167.1:0-4815 GCA_035623135.1 Thermodesulfovibrionales bacterium
CTCTCTCAAAGGATACGATATGAAACCTTATCTGCGCTGTCTGACGTGTTTGCTGAACAAGGAATCAACAGGAGCGTGTATCTCCAGCTGCCGGAAGGAAGACTCTCGCGCACAAAGGAATTGGCCAGATTTCTTTCCCGGGGCACCCAGGAAGAGACGATACAAGAGATGCTGAATTTCTTAAGGAGCGGTGCGTATCGCTATTCTCTGGAAAACCTCCCCCTTTCCGGCAATCCTTTGGAGGATTTTTTGTTCAACCATAAATACGGGAATTGTGAATACTTTGCATCAGCAATGGCGGTGATGCTGAGGATGGCGGGAATCCCCGCAAGGGTCGTGGGAGGATACAGAGGGGGATACTACAATGATGCAGGAGAATATTACCTTGTTCCACAGAAGAATGCACATGTGTGGGTTGAGGCATACCTTGAGAGCGGGAAGTGGAAACGATTTGATCCCACGCCTGCAGGGATAGAACAATTCGTTTCCTTTACCAAGAGGGACATCTTTTTTAAGCTAAGATTTTTGCTGGACACGGTTAACTACTATTGGAATGCCCTGGTCATTCACTATGACTTTGCCAAACAGATGACCCTCCTCCAAAAACTAAGATCATTCAAGAAGCCAAAAATCCCTTTTTCCCTGGACAAGGAGCAACTGCTCAGATATTCCGCACCACTTTTAGTTTTCGTGTTCTTCGTCTGTGTACTTTGTCTCCTGATTTCGAAAAGAAGAGTCCCTGAGGAAAAACTGCGGGAGGCATTTATCAGAAAAATGGGGAAGTATGGATACAGAAAGGCACCTTCTGAAGGTCTGGAGGAATTTGTGTCCAGAATAGAGGAAGCCCCTCTTCAAGAGAAGGCGTATCGCTTTGTGAGGGAGTTTGAACGCTTTTACTATAAGGACATACCGCTCACCAGGCAAGAGGTGAAAAAATTAAAATATCTGCTCTAGCCAAGTAACTTCATAAGTTCCTTTATGGTAAGGGTAAGAGGCTCGCTCGCTCCAAGGCAAGATACAATAGGCCTCTGTACCTCTTTATCTATCAATCTCACCTCATTACGGTCTGTGAATTGCTGGACTACACAAGCCTCATATCCGGCTGCAACAATAACTCCAAGTATTTTGCCTCAGACCTGGCGAGCCTCTCAAGTTTCACGCTTATGAATAATCATGGCTAAGACCCCGGCCCAGCGTGAATACCCCTTATCACTGAGATGGACTCCGTCAGGGAGAAGGTAATTCCTGACCGGATTCCCCTGAGGATCAACGAATGTGCTGTACAGATCGAGATACTCGGTTTTCATTTCTTGAGCGATTTCACGTAGAGAATGGTTCACCTCCTGGATGCGTTCATTGGGTACCCATGGCAGAAGAGTGGGCAAGAGCGAGTGGAGCACGATTCTCGCGTGAGGATATGCCGAGGACAAGGCTTTAACAGTCCCTCGATATGAGTCAAAAAAGCCAGGTTCTTCCATAGCGACATTGTTGATCCCTGTCATAATGAGGACAAGGTCTGGTGAGGCGTATTTGCTGATTATCTTTCCGATCCTTGCACGGAGCCCCTCAACCGTCTCACCGGAAATGCCGAGATTTGCGATAGTATACTCTGGGAATCTCCCCTGCCAGTCAAAGAGCTCTACCAGGGAGTCCCCGATGAAGAGAATGTTCTTCATGAGCGCGTCTTGGAAAAAACCATTGCTTAGAGATCCTTGAGTAACTCTCTGACTGCCTCCTGGCAGTGTGCTGCTGCGAGGGGCACATCCCATTTGTCTTTATCTCTATCGCTCACAATATTACTGATGCCGCGTAGTTCAATCACGGGAGTGTCATACATGGCACAGACATGCACTACCGAGGCACCTTCCATATTCTCGCAGAGTGCGCCAAATCTTTTTTCGAGCGTTAAGGCCTTTTCCCTTGTGCCTGTGCATGTCGAAACCGTGACAAAGGTTCCTGTCACGACCTTTGTCATGCATGGTGCGTGATGTCTGACGCGTTGGGCGGCCTTAAGAACCTTCTTGACCAGTGTTGTATCAAGTCGGAATTCATTGAAATACTTCTTTCTTCCTTTCTTTAAGAGGGGGATGCCTAGGAGTTCTGTTCCGTGAAAAATATCCTTCAGCATAACCCCCTCATCCCCGTATACCTCTTTCTCAGCTACCACAATATCACCGAGGGCAAGACCTGTAGACGGGTATGCTCCACCAACTCCAAAGAGGACAAGGATTTCAGGCGAGAGCTTCTCCAGCAGAATAGTCGCCGCGTGGGCAGCATTCGTCTTCCCGATGCCAGAGATCGTGTAGATGACAGCTTTATTGTTGATACTACCCGTGTACACAGGCTTACCGGAAAGGACCATCTTCCGCCTTAGTTGTCCGGTGAGTAAAGTCCCTTCTTCAGGAACAGATGAGATGAGTGCGATCATATCTGTGAGGGGTGATGCTTGATGCGACATGGAATAAATAAAACGGTTAACATGGGACGAACGGGCGAAGTAGTGCTATACAACATCTTATAAAAAAGACCTCATAGGAGATTTGGAGGGAACCATCTGTTCAAGAGATGATAATCCGTTTACAAATATCCTGTCGATTATAAAATTCTGCGACCGTCTGTCTCAGCTCTCTCTTTAAGGGTTCCGTTCCTATTCTCTCAGCTGTCCGCTTCCAAAGACAATGAATTTTGTGCAGGTGAGCTCTTCGAGTCCCATGGGCCCCCTCGCATGTATCTTGTCCGTGGATATTCCGATTTCCGCGCCAAGACCAAATTGGTATCCGTCATTGAGCCGTGTCGATGCATTCACGAAAACGGCTGAGGAATCGACCTCTCGCAAGAACTTCATCGCGTTGTCATAGTTCATGGTGACGATGGAATCGGAATGGGCAGAGCTGTATTTCGCGATATGCTCCATTGCGTCATCCATATCTTTCACCACTCTTACATTCAAAATCAGATCAAGATACTCCCTGTAATAGTCATCCTCTTTCACCTCTGTGATGTTGGGAAAGATCCCCAGGGTCTTCGCGCACCCTTTGAGCTCTACCCCTGCATCCTCAAACCTCTTGAGCATCTCGGGGAGAAACCTTGCAGCAACGGGCTCATCCACGAGCATCGTCTCCATGGCATTGCATGTGGCTGGCCTCTGTACCTTTGCATTAAAGCAGATCTCCTCTGCCATTTTCAGGTCAGCATCCCTGTCAACAAACACATGGCATACCCCTTTATAATGTTTCAGCACCGGGATGCGGGAATTCTCGGTCACTGTACGTATGAGCCCCTCTCCGCCCCTGGGTATGATAAGGTCAATGATTCCTTCGAGCTTTAGCATCTCCATGATCGCCTCTCTATCGGGAATGTCTATGAAGGTCACTGCCCCTTGATGAAGGCCCTGTCCCCTTGCCACGTCCCTGAGGATCTTCACAATAGCCTTGTTGGAATTGATTGCTTCGGATCCCCCGCGAAGGATCACTGCATTGCCGGTTTTGAGGCATAAACTCATTGCGTCCGCCGTGACATTAGGTCTCGATTCATAGATAATCCCGATCACACCTATTGGAACTCTCATCCTTCCCACTGCCATGCCATTGGGCCTCTGCCACATCTTTGTTACTTCTCCCACCGGGTCAGGCAGCTGCGAAACCTCAACAAGCCCCTGTGCCATTTCCTGTATGCGCCTTTCATTGAGGGTGAGCCTGTCGATTAAAGCCTTAGATAGCCCCTTCTTCTCCGCATACCCGATATCCTTCTGATTCTCAGAGATAAGTTCTGGTGCCCTCTCCTTCAGCGCCTCAGCCATTTTGGTAAGGGCGAGGTTCTTCTGCGAAGACGAGGCCTTTGCGAGCGAGCGAGCACCCGCCCTTGCCTCCACCGCTATCTTATAGACATACTGCTTTATATCCATAGTGACGCCTCCCGGGGAAATCGCTAATCATCACACTACAATAACCAAACATCTGGAAATAATCAATATCGTTCCTGTTTGCAACGAGGGCTTATTTGTTGAATCTAAAATACAGATAGAGACCGATAAGGAATGGTTCAAACTTGGTGACCATGTTCTCGATGAATTGCCAGAGGAATAGATATGCTGCAATACAGACTTTGTTGACTGCATCAAACCCCTTCTTCGCAAAAACTAGTGTGACTTGTGCTGCTTCATAGGAGAAAACAGTAAGGAGATGGATAACAAAGAGTATTGCCAATGCCTCACAGAATGCCCTCTTTCTTCTCCTTATAAACGGGTAAAGGGCTGCCATAATACCGAAGGTGAGCGGCGCATTGAATGTATATAACGAAGTCCTCACGGGAATCCTTATCAGTCCACTAACATTATGCCTTTGGGGTTTGAATGTAACCTGAATGACGTCCCTCCCCTGCTCTGACATCTCCACAAACTCTATCTCCTTAATAATCGTGACCAAATGAGAGGCCACATAGATTACCCCCTGGCTGTACCTGTCCTTCACCTGCATCCAGAGCACAAGGGACATCAAATAAGAAGCGAAAAAGATAAGGATTGTGCTGAGGAGTAATCCTTTACGTTGAGGCCGTTTTGTGGCGTTGAGCATAATCAATGTATACAAAGAATATCACGAGTGAGACCGCTATCATGATGCCCTGCGCAACATAGACGTGGATATATTCAAAAAGGTTCTTGAAATGGACTCCTGAATATGCCAGTGCCACGATCCTCAGGATGTTTATCACCTGCAGTACCAGAAAACCTGCCAGGATGCCGAGGGCTTTCTTCTTCCTTGTGGCAGGGAACGCAAGTACCGCAACCGAGTAAATCATTACTGCTTCCAGCCCGTT
>DASPUA010000168.1:0-2485 GCA_035623135.1 Thermodesulfovibrionales bacterium
GCAAAAAAATATGTCTCCATATCACTCACGGGCAGGGGAAGTTCTGCGGGCAGGGACTTAATGAACTTCGACTTATCCACCCAGTTCGTAAGGGTCAGAACGCTGCCCTCACGCACGGGAAACTGCAGCGATAACCGGAGGCAGATGTCCCTTGCTTCCGGCACAGTCGACAACTGTTGCCAGCGGTCCGGGTGAGGCACCGGGCTTCCCTCCTCAGCCGCGGGAACGAGAAATACTTTCGAGGCCCACACAAGGTCACCTATGGAGGCGCCGTCATAAAGCGCGCCTCCGAATCCCAGAGAGAGAATGAAGTCAGGATGATATTGTTCGACTACATGAGAAAAAGCGGTTTTCGTATTATGCATGCCCATTCCGCTCTCAACCACCACGACTTCGGATGAAGGAGAATAATCAGCCAGAGCAATATTGAAGGAACCCGCTCTGATCTTTTCCTTAATCCTGAGGTTTCTGGCTATATGTTTTAATTCCTGGGGAAAGGCTGCAAATAGGGCTATTCTCATCGCATTCCAAAAAAAGTTAATAAGGAAATCACCTGCATGTATATCTCAAACTTTGTCATCACGTTCTTGACACGGTATGCGGCGCCTCCCCGGCTTTCCGCGTTCGCTGGAATTACGGCATCAAAAACAATCCAAAAAACTATGAGGTACCCTATGCCGGTTCATCAATTATATCAGTTATCCTTTTTGAGGAGATACAAAATTTGAGTCCGAACTGCTATGATGTCTCTGTGAATAAAACCGAACTCCTGCACATCGTGCTGATAGTGTTTATTGTTGCCGGGTGCATCTACACCCTTCTTTCCATTTTCTGCGTATCCGCATTCTTTAAGCCGGAGAACAGGGATACCTCGGAAATATCACCCATCCCCGTTTCTGTCCTCAAACCCCTGAAAGGGAGGGATCCTGATTTCAAGGAAAACATTCTGAGTTTCTGTGACCAGGACTATCCCGAATACGAGGTCCTCCTCGGATTTACGGACCCGGAGGACGAAGCTATCACCGAAGCCGAAGAGATAGTGTCTTCTCAAAAGAACCACAAGGTCCGCATCGTCATAAGCCGGAATCGCCCCGGCGTTAACCAAAAGGTATCGAACATGCATGGGCTCGTGGAGGCTGCCCGGTACCCGCTGGTGGCGCTCAGCGACAGTGACATGAGAGTGGACAAAGACTTTCTCGGAAAGACTGTTCGAGATTTTTTGAGTCACGAAAACGTCGGACTTGTCACGTCGCTTTACAAGATATCCTCCCCTCGGTCCCTCGGGGCAGCGCTGGAGTCGCTTTCACTGCTGCTTGACTTCATCCCTTCCGTCCTTGTAGCGAGAAGGCTTGAAGGCGTAACCTTCGGACTTGGCGCCTCAATCCTGGTTTCGAAAAAGGCGCTTGATGAGATAGGCGGTCTTTCAGTCATCGCCGACTATCTCGCAGACGATTATCAGATCGGCAACAGGATATGGAAGAAGGGCCACAAGATAATCCTTTCACGTTATGTCCTGGAAGATGTTGTCGGAAGCATGAGCCTGACGGGTCATCTTGTGCACCAGCTCAGATGGGCTCGAACTTACAGGGCATCGCGTCCGAAAGGCTATCTGGGTTACGGGATTACCCACGCGCTGCCCTTTGCTCTGGTCTCTCTCGCGTGGTATGGCCCGACAGTGTATTCACTTGCACTCGTCGGTGGCGTTCTTTTCTTAAGGTCCCTCCTGGCCTTCGTAATTTACAAAAAGGTAATAGCTGAGAAAAAATGGCTCAGATGGCTGGTTCTCCTGCCCATCAAGGATATGTTAAGCTTTTTCATTTGGTGCTGGAGCTTCCTGGGGCGAAAAGTTTACTGGAGAGGCCGGTATTACAGGCTCCTGAAGGGGGGAAAGATTGTATCGTGCAGATGAATGAGAAAAGACTTTTCATTTTTTCTCAGGACATTCCCGAGTGGCCGATTGACTGTGTTCCCTTTTTCCGTAATTGATGAATTGACTAAGGCTTTGACGAATGAAATAATGGAAGCAAATGCGGAGATGTCGTCTGATGAGTACATAATCATGATGATTGAGAGAGGTGGTTATGCAGGACAGCAGGAGATATACGAGATTTACGCTCAAAGTGCTGGAAGTCACCGGAAAGATTATTTTTGCCTCTGAAGTTGAAGTTGTCGATATAAGTATTGGCGGTATATCCATAAGAGCCAACAAACGGCTCAACATCGGCGGAGAATATGCACTCAAATTAGAGGATCGGCAGCGGGCAATCTCCTTGAAAGGTACTGTGGTATGGTCCTCACTCAGCGAAACCAAGCAGGGACGCCACGGAGAAGTGATCCCGATATACAAAGCAGGCCTGAAATTCCTGAATATCTCGGTCGAAAAGATAACGGAACTCCTGAATTTCATCGAGGTTCATAAGAAAGAGGAAGTATATGTGATAGGAAGTTCAAGGCTCAACATCCGGTTTCATGTCGATGACGAGAA
>DASPUA010000169.1:0-8532 GCA_035623135.1 Thermodesulfovibrionales bacterium
GGTGTGGTGAATTCCAGCTCGATCTTCTTCCACAGGTTCGTCCCTGTGACAGGCTCTGTCTTCTTGGCAAAGGGTTCACAAAGATAGTTCGATGCCTCAAACACAATGCCATTTTGCGTCGTGATCTTCTCGGTTCTTATGTATCCTGTGAGCTTATATCTCTGTCCTTGATTTACAGGGACGATCTGTTGGGCCAAAGAGATCCCTGGATTTGTGTTTCCATCGAAACCGATACGTAGTGAGGCAAAGCCCGACCATTTGATATCCTTATCTCTATGTATCCTGACCCCGTCAGCCTTTCCGATCCTCCAGTCAAATCCGCCGTTCTCGATGGGCAGTTCAAAATCGCCGTTCCAGAGCATCTCACCTGCAGGACTGCTTTTCACATCGAGGAACGTTTTGCCAAAGTCGTTCCAAAGAGCCAATCCCTCGTCCATTTCTCCGGAGGCGATGAGGAAATCGCAATATTTCACGTATTCACTGCGTTCGGGACTATATGTTCTTATTCGCTTCCACACTTCGGTGGATTCATGAAGGAGTCCATTCCCAATAAGAAAAGCAAGATAATGGTTGTAAAAAGAATGATCTGCAGGGATGAGGTCATTGAGAATACTCACTGGCTTGACTCTCATCATATAGCAGAGGGCGTACACATTTGCCTGTTCCTCGGGAACCAATGTAATGTATCTCCTGAGCAGAGGAAGGGCTTCGTCCTGTTTGTTCTCAAGCAATAAAAAGAGTGCCAGTTCCCAGATCACATCAGGGGTATTCTTATCGAGGTAATGTGCTTTTCTGAGAGCGTGGCGTGCGTCATTCATCCTGTCAGTATCTCTGTATGCCTTGGCAATGGAGAGCCATGCATGGCTGTCTGTAGGGTTTCTCTTTAATGAGAGGAGGTAATGCCCGATTGCGTTTTCTATTCCTGGCCGGTCATGGGCGGCATAATCCAGGAAACCCAACAGATAGTGGTACCAGGCGTCTTCAGGGGTGATCCGGGAGGCACGAACCAGCCTGTCCTTACCAAATTCAGACACATTCCGCGAGTAATATTCAGATAATGCGGGCCGTACAAAGGCTACCATTACGGCTATCGAGACAATGGTTAAGACTACCCTGAAAGAAACATTAAACGTGGTCCGTGGCTCTCCTCTTCTTTTTTTCTTTGGGCGCATCGTATCCATCACCGTAGTAATTTGAGTAATAATAGGAATATGAACCGTACTTGAGGTCTGCTTCCGTAATGCCATTGAGGACAACACCAAGAATTTTCGCGTTCACGCCCTGCAGGAGTTTTCTCGCCTGTATCGCTGCATCCTTCGGGGTGGTGCCTGCTCTCGTTACCATGATTACCCCGTCGATGAGGGTGCTCAAGAGAAGAGCATCGGACAATCCGAGTACAGGAGGCGAATCAATAAGAATGAATGAATACATAGGAAATAATCCGGTCATGAGATCCTTGAAACGGTAAGAGCTGAGTAATTCCGAAGGGTTTGGGGGGATGATCCCCGCAGGAATGACGTCGAGATTTTCCACCTTTGTCCTCTGAATAAGCCCCTGATCAATTTCAATATGTCCTGTGAGAAAAGATGAAAGGCCCCGGGAATTGTCAACATCAAATACCTTATGGATCTGCGGCTTGCGCATATCAGAATCTATTACGACACCCCTTCCATAGGTATGTACGAGGGTGACCGCAATGTTCACTACGGTAGTCGTTTTCCCCTCACCCTGTCGTGCGGATGTCACCAATATGCTCTTTGGGGGTCTGCCTGCGGAAGAAAACTGGATGTAGGTGCCGATGGACCGGTATGACTCAGAGAGAGGGGACTTCTTGTCTTCATAGGTGATAAAAGGCCTCTCGTTTTTTCCATTACTTTTTCCGAGTTCGGGAACAAGACCGAGGGAAGGCAGTGCCACTTCCTTCTCCACATCGTCTGAAGTCTTCACTGTATTATCAAGATAGTCGGCAAAGAAGGCTAACCCAATGCCCCCGAGGAGACCTACAAGGAGGGCGATCATCAGGTTCTTCTTCTTGTCAGGTTTGAAAGGGCTCCGTGGAACCTCTGCCCTGTCTAATATCTGTATATTGCTCGCGGTAAGACTCGCGGTAAGGCCGATTTCCTTAAGGCGATGGAGGAGACTGTTGTAAAGTTCCCTGTTTGTTTCGGCTTCCCTTTTCAGTATCTGGTACTGCACCATCTTTTCATTCTGGCCTGTCACCTCGCTCTTATACTTTTCCATTGCAGATGCGAGATAGTTCTCCTTTTTTACCGCTGCTTCATAGTCGACCCGCAACCCTTCCAGGGCCTTCTTGGTCTCGGCATCTATCCTCATTTTGAGCTGGGTCGACTGCTCTTTCAGTCTCATCATCTTCGGGTATTCCGGTTTGTAGATCTTGGAAAGCTGCGCATATTCGGATTCGGTCGCTGCGAGGTCCTTTTTCAAGCCCTGGAGAAGAGGACTGTTCTGAACTGCAGGGATAGATTCTCCTCCTTCCCTCTGGGACTCCCTGAATAATACTTCCTTTGTTACTCTATCCGAAGTTGACTGAACGACCTCGTTGGATAAGTCCGCGAGCCTTTTGTTCACCATACTCTGCCCTTTAGACTCTTTTGTGTCACCTGATCCGCTGTCAGCGAGGAAAATGATTCCGTTCCGCGCAACATATGTATTTAATGCCTCTTCAGACCTTTCCACCTTTGCCTTCATATCATCGAGCTGCTTTTCGAGCCAGTCTCTTGTCTGGAGCGTGGCATCAAATTTACTCTCTATATTGTAATCAATGTATGACTTCGCCACGGCATTGGCGACACTTGCAGCTAATTCAGGGCTTTGGCTGTCGAAGCTGATCTTAACGATCCTTGACTTGTCTTGGGGTTCGACGCTGAGGCCTCCGAGAAGCCTGTCAACAAGCGCAGGGCTGAAATCCTCATCCGCATCCGCAGCGGAGCGTGTGTCCACTGTCTTGTCGGTTGCTGCTTTTGGGGTCGGTACATAGCCCAGGAATGCGGGGTTCTGGTCCAGTTTGATCGCCCGAATGACTCTCTTCGCGAGATTCCTGCTCTTGAGAATCCTGTACTGAGTCTGATAATACGCATCAGATTGTTTATCAACTTCATAGGGATCCTTGATGTTGAGCACCTGGGCAGAATCCTTTTCGATCTTCAGTGTAACGGAGGATCTGAACATTGGCTTCATCATGAATGTTCCGAGAATAACCGTGGTGACCGAAATGAGGAAAAAAGTGATTACAATCCATTTTCTTCTGAGGATGACCCTGAGATAGTCCCTAAGATGGATATCTCTTTCCTCTTCTAAGGGGTAATTCGCAGGAAATGAAACAGGATACTCATCAGCCTTTTGCAGGCTTGTGTTTACCAATGGCGCGTCATCATTTTTCATAATAGTCTTATCCCCTTATCAGGAAAACAGAACACATCATACTCACATCAGCGATCTTTCCCATACGGATCCTGCGTTTATGCAAAAGGCAAAACTTATTTCGCAATTGGACCTGCCGGGTTAACTGTAAAACCACCGGCTGTGTTCAAGCCGCCGGAGAGCATTCCGGAAACAGTAACGAGAAAGTTTTTGAAGCCGTTCTTACCCATGATAATGATATCATTTTCCTTTATCGGGAAATCATTGCTCTTGCCTTTAGTAATATCTTCGTAATTGACTCCAATGACCTCCCTTGTCCCGTCCCCTTTATCTCTTAATATCTTCACGTCCGAAGGGTCGGCTTCGAATCTCAGACCACCGGCAAAGATGATCGCTTCCCTCAAGGTCATCCTCATCTTGTAGCTGAATGTCCCCGGTCTGTTCACAGGACCATCCACAAAGACAATGCCATTTCTTATCACATTTATGATATCTCCTGTAAAGACAGGGATGTTTAAGGAAAAATCTCCCTTCTCGAGTAAGTCTATGAGATTGATCGCCAGGGTCTCCGTCTTTTTTTCTCCCGCCATTTCAGAGTCTGAAGGACGCAGAACCAAGCAGATTTCTGAGGCGCCTGCGCCAATGCCCCCTGCCATGATCAGCATATCAACGAGATACTTCTGCCCTGTTACCGAGAACACGCCACCAGTGCTCACTGCCCCTATTACACTGATTTTTTGTGCCCTGTATTCTTTTATAGTCACGCTCACCCGGGGCTCCTGCATGTACTTTTCGAGTCTTTTGGATATCTCCTGCTCGAGTTGCAGAGGGGTCAGCCCCTTTGCCTTGATCTGGCCTATAAGGAGAATGCCTATATATCCCTGGGAGCTCACCCTGACGGTCTTGTGGAGCTCTTCGGCCTGATAGACGTCTATGTCGAGTACGTCATCAGCGCCTATGATATAATCAGCATCTTTGTCAGCGGGTCTCGCCATTGCTGCCTTGAGGAGGAGGTCATTCATTCTTGCCGACTTTCCTTCGTCTTTGACCTCGGAGTCCGGACTTTGGACATGAACCGGTTGGCTTCCTCCGCCACATCCTATGAGAAAAGAAGAGAAAAGGGCCAGCACTGCGGCAACTATTGACACGTTCTTCATACTCAATGTTACTTCAACTGTTCAGTCAAAATCAATGAAAAATTAAATCAAAAACCACGTATATATAATGAATAAGCGCCTCTTCCTAACCAGGGAGGCGCTTATTCATTAATAAAAATCTGCTGTCAAAGCCTAAAGCTTACTCTTTGGGAGTTATGCCTACGCTATATTCCTGCCGAGTCAGTATGTATGCCCCGGTCACCCCGCCAGCGGTGGCACCGGCAACCACTACCCCTTCTCCTCCAGTTCCAGATGGTTGACCGCCAGCAGGTGGTTGAGCGCCGCCACCCTGTTGACCGCCATTGGCACCCTCTTGATCACCGGCCACCTGAACTCTTGTTATCTTTCCGTAATCCTTTCCCTCGATATAAATCGCATTGCCCTCTGACACTGTCTGGAGCGCAGCGCCGATTCCGCTTCTCACACTGAGAGCTCCGCTCACTGCCGAAACCTTTGTTCCTTTGCCGTCATAACTCACCACACCCTTCACTTTATTGCTCTGTGAGGGGAGGCTCGCCTTCTGAATCATAGGGACAGCAGAATGTGTTTGAATGGTTGCATTAGGGGTCTTAATTGAGAAAGAAGTCCCCTGGGGTATAACAAATCCGACCTTTCCGCCCTCCAAGCTGACGACATAACTTCCCCTTGAACCGTTTACGACAAGGTCGGAGAACTTTCCCACCTCCAGTTTGGCACCGTCCCTGAAGACCACTGACATCATGCCATCACCTGCCTTGAGATGCGCCCCATCGATCAACGGATAGGGCTTGCCTCTCAGAGGTATCTCTTGATTGAATGCGGCCTTCATGTAAGTATTACCATTCCCGACCACATCGCCGAGAATGGTAATTGCTGACTCAGAGGAAAAGGCAGACTGGGCAAAGAGCACAATGGCTCCAGCTGCAACAGAAATGAAAAACATAAACAGCGAGTTGCGAGTATTCATATTACCCTCCGATAAAATAGTTATATAATTGCTGTATACATTAATACCATGTTCCTTATGGTTTGTCAATATCATATCAAACATTTTTTTGATGTGCGGTGATTCGGTGAGGCAAAAAGGCAGTAATATTGCAAAACGTATCCAAGATATGGGAAATTATATCCCATGGCAGCTAAACTCTTTTTTATTATTCTGGGCATTTCTGTTCTCGTAACAGATTTCCCTACCTTTGAGTCAGCTTACACAATGGAGGGGAAGACAGAGGTATCCATGAGGTTCAGCACCCAAGAGGGAGTTCATCGTATAGTATTTGAGTCACAGGACGAATCCTTTATCAAGAACACGGTGGTCACCTCAACGCAGAACCAGATAAAGGTCCAGTTCCCGTCCAATCTCTCCCTTACAGTTCAGGGAAATCCGGACATAGAGGCGTCCTTGAAGGGTAGAATGTATGTGATAAATCTGGGTTATCCCTTCAAAACGAAACTGCTTCTACTCACCTCTCCCCCCCGTCTTTCCATCGACATTGTTCAGGTCACAAAGGAGGAGAGCTCTCAACCCGGCGGAAGGCAGAGTTCATCCCTTCTCCTTATTCCCAACATCCGGATAGTCATTGATCCCGGACATGGAGGGTATGATTTGGGAATTCTTTCCGGCGAGCTTAAGGAAAAAGAGGCCACCCTTTCCTTGGCGCGCGCGATGGAATCTGCGCTGTTAAAAAAGAACAGGTCCGTATTTCTCACAAGGAGAGCGGACCAGTTTTTATCCCTGACTGAGAGGGCGATGTTCGCAAACCAGAAATCTGCGGACATATTTATCAGCATTCACCTCACTCCTTCACAGGACTTTGCGGTCTACTCTTCTTTGACTGAGTCAGCGCCTTCTGATACTGTGAATGAATATAGCATCATGGCGCTTCAGAGACGTGTTATCGAGAAAAGCAAGGCCCTTTCAGAGGGAATGGGTAAGGCGATCAAGGACGAGTTCAAGAAAGATGTCATTTACAGGAAAATGGAACTGCCGTTACTTTCCTCAGTAGGCACGGCAGCAATAATGATCGAAGTCCCGGTGGGGACTATTTCTGATCAGGCAGGAAAGGCGAGAGTCGTGGACGCGCTTTTAAAAGGTATAGCACTGTATGCCAATCAATAGAAGGAGAGTCTTGTGGGTCTTGGTATTCATCCTTCTTTTTTCGGGAGGGATCGCAGGTGGATTTTTCTACTTTGCAGGGAATTTTGGAAATAAACCGAAAGGAGAAACGATATCCGAGCCCCAGAAACAGGTTGACGATTCTTCCTTCATAAGGGTGTATTTTCCCTCTGAAGGGCGACTTATCATGGAGGAAAGGAGAGTAAAGAGACTGGGCTCCGTTACGATAAGTGCTGAGGAGATTGTGGAAGAATTCCTTAAGGGTCCTTCAAACAGGGGAAAATCAGATGTACCCTCAGGCACTAAAGTATTAGGACTCTATTTTGGTACCGACGGAATACTCTATGTGGATCTTTCGGACGAGTTCAGGAGAAACTTTCATGGTGACGCGCTGTCAGAGTTTCTTCTCCTCAAAGGCCTCTATGAAAGTATTATCTCCAATGTCACAGGGGTAGACGATGTGAAGATTCTCATTGAAGGGAAGGAAATGGAGAGCATCGGTGGTCATCTCTTTATCCTTTACCCCCTGAAAAATGCCCTTGCGGAGATCAGGTGACCTGTGAATAACAGACCTATCGGGGTTTTTGATTCAGGGATAGGGGGGCTGACGGTTCTGAAAGAGGTATTCAGGGAACTTCCGGACGAGGGCACGGTGTATCTCGGAGACACGGCACGGGTCCCGTACGGAATCAGGTCAGCCGAAACAGTGACACGCTATTCTTTTGAAAATACGGGATTCCTTGTGTCTGTGGGGATAAAAGCCCTTGTGGTTGCCTGCAATACAGTCTCTGCGGTGAGTCTCGAGGAGATGAAGGAAAAGCTCCCCATTCCTGTGATCGGCGTTATAGAGCCCGGGTCAAGGGCTGCAGTGAGGGCAACGAGGAACAAAAATGTCGGAGTGATAGGCACTGAGGCGACCGTGAATAGTGGCGCCTATGCTCGAATCATAAGGGCGATGAATGCCAACATCCAGGTCTTCAGTCTTCCTTGCCCCCTGTTTGTTCCTCTCGCCGAAGAGGGTCTGACTGATGATGCAATCGCCACGATGATTGCTGAAAGGTACCTGAAGGACTTGAGGGAAAAGGGAATCGATACCCTGGTCCTTGGATGCACGCATTATCCTCTTCTTAAGGGCGTCATCGGCAGGGTTATGGGAGGAGGCGTTTCGCTTATAGATTCTGCAATGGAAACAGCGAATGAGATAAAGGAGACACTCACGAGAAATGGTATGGAGGGAAATCACTCCCATGAGCCCCTGCGGAAGTTCTATGTCACCGATGCGCCTGAGAGATTTCTTAAAGTTGGTGAAAGATTCTTGGGTCAGAAGATCGCACATATTGAAAAAATATCTGTTGGTCAATGACCGTAAGGAGGGCATTGATGAGACCTGACGGCCGAGAGAACGGTCAGCTGAGAGAGGTGAAAATCACGCGTAATTTCTTAAAGAACGCAGAAGGCTCTGTGCTTTTTGAAATGGGCGATACCAAAGTGATCTGCTCGGCATCGGTGGAGGAGAGGGTTCCCCTATTCCTCAAGGATCAGAAGAAGGGGTGGATTACTGCTGAGTACGGTATGCTCCCCCGGTCAACCCTGACGCGGATGATGAGGGAATCGGTCACCGGCAAAGTGGGGGGGAGAACCCATGAGATTCAGAGATTGATCGGCAGGAGCCTCAGGGCGGTAACAGATCTCGAGTCCCTCGGGGAGCGTACTGTATGGGTGGACTGCGATGTGATACAGGCAGATGGTGGCACAAGAACAGCCTCGATCACCGGCGCCTTTATCTGTGTCGCGGATGCATTGAGATGTGCCATGAAAAATGGGATAATAGACAGAATGCCGCTCACGAACCACCTTGCTGCGGTGAGTGTGGGAATTGTGGGCGGCGAGCCGAGGCTG
>DASPUA010000170.1:0-4594 GCA_035623135.1 Thermodesulfovibrionales bacterium
GGTTCATTGCCAGTCTTTTTGAAATTATACTTTGCGGAAAGGTCGAGCCCACCTTCTCCAACATCAAAGAGTATGCTTTGAGAGTAATAGGGAGAATATTTCTTGAGCTGTATCTGTCCGAGGTCCAGAACGCCTTCAGACACCAATGGATTGATCGAAAAATCGCTTTCGAGCTTTATGCTTTCCTTGGATTCTGTCTGGAGGGAAAGACGTGCATTTGCCTTCTTATCCGGTGCAGTGCTCAGATTATCAATTCCCATATCTATCATCTCCAGCGTGGTTTTGAAAGGAATTGATCTGAAATCAGAAAACTCTATCTTTCCGGCTGCTACCTGAATATGATCGGCATCTAAAGAGGGGGGAGTTGTTTCTTTGTCAGGGGGCTTCTCTCCTTGCTGTGTTGCAGGGACAAGGGCCAGCAGATTGATTTTCGCAAACCTGTCACGCGATATGTTCAATTCCGGTGATTGAACCATCACCTTTGCCAGATGTATTTTTTTTGCGATCAGCTCTGACGGACCTAAAGATATCTCGACTGAAGGGAGAGATACTAGAGGATTCTGCTTAAGGTCGACTATCTTAATTTTCTTGAATGCGATATTACCGGATACAGTCAGGGACGGCGGCCTGTCCCTGTATTGGATGTATGACACGTCAGTCTTTATATCCAGCAATCCTGACGGAATGATGAAGGCCATCTTGTAGGGCGAGTATGCCATATATGAGGGGATATCCAGGTCTTTGACGTTGATCTCCAAATGGGTTTCTTCAGAGTCCTTGAAAGGTTTAGAGGTGCCTTTGAAAGAAACAGGGGTGCCATTGACCTTAGCCTCAAAGGAAGGCTTAACGTAAATGTCAACATAATAGGGCAGACTGGATATAAAAGGCATCTTCAAATCCACATCCCTTAGTTTATGTGCCTTGTGTTTCGGGCCGTCGTAGAAGTCGACACTTCCATTAAGTATTTGGATGTTGTTGAGGGAAAACCTCGGCTTTGTTTGCTCTTTTTTGGGCTTTGACTCTGGTGCTTTCGGCTTCGGTTCCAGAAGGTCGGAAAAGTTGTAGGAACCGTCCTCATTCCGGACTACATTCACGTAAGGCTTATTAACCTTAACCTCGCTAAGGATTAATCCCCTTTTTAAAACAGAGATACTCTGGAAGTTGAGGTAGAGTTCGCCAAAGGATACAAAGGCGTCCCTGCCATTTCTTTCTTTAACTAGAAACCCCCTCACCGTTACAGACAGCATGAAGGGGTTCACTTTCACCTGCCTTATTACGACTTGACGGTGAAGTTCTTCGGCGAGCTTCTTTGTGAGAACGTATTTAAGTACGGGAGGAATGACAAAAAAACCGACAAGAGAGAAGACTACAAGGGATATCAGCACTCCGACAAAGGTCTTTTTTGCGGCAGGTCTTGATCCAAACTGTTTCAGCTTGTCTGTGATAGCCATCAATAAAATACTATCACGAAATGGGCACAATGTTAACTCCTGCCCGTGTATAAGCCACTTCAATTGTTGATACTCTTATGCAGATTACATGAACTGTACAAACGTGCATGACTTGGAACATGAAGGGTACTAGCGGGAAGTATTACTGTCACAAAATCGCACCAGTGTCGATAAGTCGGTGGAAGCCGCACAAGACCAAACCTCAGATACTTTTTCGTCTTTTGGCCTCCTTAGGTGGCATTTTACTATCAGCATTTCACACCGTGGAAAATGGATTCTTTTTCGGCTTCTCTGAAGAGGGCGTAGCAGCGATGTCGTGAGAGGCAAACACGATTCGGGATGTACTACTCAGTTATTAGAAATAGCAACCAACATTGGCTTCCTGTGAGGAACAACGAATCGAGGCAATCTCTTCTTCTATGAAATTTTACTTATCTCCGAGCATATCCCCCGCTTTTTATTATATACTACCATATGGCTTTTCTCATTGCGCTTGCAGGAAAAGGGGGAACGGGCAAGACAAGCGTCGCTGCCCTTACTGTACGGTATCTCACCGAAAAGCGCAGAGGACCCGTGCTTGCCGTGGATGCGGACAGTAACGCATGCCTCAACGAAGCACTCGGCATTTCTGTGCATACCACCATCGGGCACCTCAGAGAAGAGTCGCTTGAAGCAGTGAGGGGCGGAGGAGGGCGGCCCGGCGGTATGAGCATGGAACAGCTCTTTGACTATCAGGTCCAGCAGTCCGTGATCGAATCAAAGGGCGTTGACCTTATCGTTATGGGGAGACCGGAGGGACCTGGCTGCTACTGTGCTGCCAATAACATCATCAGAAAGTACACTGACAAACTTTCGGAGACATATCCCTATGTGGTCATTGACAATGAAGCGGGCATGGAACATCTTTCACGACGGACTACCCATACAGTGAACCTTCTTTTCATGGTGAGTGATCCTACGGTCAAAGGGGTTTTGACAGCAAAAAGGATCAATGCACTTGTCGATGAATTGAGTCTTGAAATTGATAAACGAGTGCTTCTTATTAACCGCGTTGCAGGCCTTGACGGGAAAAAACTGAAGACATTGGCTGAGGATTATGGACTTACCGTGGGAGGTCTCATTCCACAGGACAACACAATTTTTGAATATGACCTCCAGGGTCTGCCGGTCGCAAAGCTTCCCCCAGATTCACCAGCCCTCACTTCCCTGTATCAGGTGCTCGATTCCCTTGGAATACCCTAAATTGTTTGCTGTAGCCTATCCAACTTTCATAGTCGCGACTCTGTTACGTAAGCAATGATTCGCTCTTAGGCCAAGTCGAGATGACCTGCAAAACCTCACGCACATATGCACACTCGCATTTCGCGGGACATGGGCGCAAATCATCTTCGTGCAGACAAGATCCCTGACACTCTTTGGTGCCATTCAGCCTTTCGGCAAATATGGGTCCGCCATAGAGATCCTGAAACTCTTTTGCCTGGATAGAAAGAGTGGTCCCGCAGCTATGGTTAAACAAAATAAGTCCTGCCGTAAGCTCTTCAAAGTGGACTTGATACCCAATCAGGCGAAGCGTGGGATCACTCAAGAAAGAGGTCCTTCCGGTCCACAGAAATCCGCACCGAGAACACTTCTTGAATGATACAGGCTGCGGCATACTCACTCAAGTAACAGGAAATGCGCTCGCCATCAGTTTTAAAAAGGTGCTCATAAATGTGCCTTCAGATATTCCATGAAAATGCCATACGCAAAGGGAAGGGTCCTCTTTCTGTGCGTCACCGCATAGAACTTCCGTTTCATCTGGACCCCTTTGAGCCTTATCCTCTTCAATAGTTTGTATTTCAGCTCATCCCTCACCGCAAGCTCTGAGATGATGGATATTCCCAACCCCGCCTTTACCGCCTGCTTGATTGCATCTGTTGAGCCAAAGTACCCGACGACGATAAGCGCATCCGGCGAAATACCCTTCCCTTCCAATATCCTCTCTATTTCCTTTCGCGTACCCGAGCCCTCTTCCCTTAAAATCATGGGCAGGCTCGTCAATTCCTCCAATGACATCTCATGTGTCTTTATCAGTGAAGGTGAAGATACTGCGATCAATTCCTCTTCCATCATCGGGGTAAAGGTGAGCTGTCCGTGGCCCATTTTCGCTCCTACCATGCCAAAAAGCAGTTCATGCCGTAACACTTTCTCGATAATTCCCCTAGAGTCGGCCTCTACAATACGAAAGGAAACGGTGGGATATCTCTTCTTAAAATCTGCAATGATACGAGGGATCACATAGGTCCCTGGAATTGTGCTCGCACCAACAATAAGTTCACCGGTAATTTCGTTCTTAACCTTCCCTATAAGTTCTTTGAGGGCGTCTGCCTTTTCAATGATCTCCACAGCGTGGCTGTAAAGGACATCGGCCTCTTGTGTGGGGACAATAGACCTTCCCAATCTGTCAAAAAGCCTGCAGTGAAGCTCATCTTCCAACGCCTTCACATGGTCACTCACGGTTGGCTGTGTGAGATGAAGTTCTTCTGATGCTCTGGAAAAGCTCCTGTTCCTGAACACCGTTGCGAATACCCTCAAATGATGTATATCCATACGCTCGGCAGCAACAGTATACCACATATCTTAGCGGCCCATGACGCCCCGAGGGTGAACAGGGAGAAGAGCATGAAAAAGTTGTCAAGATTTCTGTTAAAATATCTAAATGAAGCTGCTGATGCATATATGCTGCTCAAATTGCAGTCTTTATCCATTAAAAAGCCTCCTCTCCCAGGGCATAGACATAAAGGGATTATGGTTCAACCCCAATATCTATCCACGTCACGAGTATGAACGCCGGCTCACCTCTCTCCAGGACCTCCAGAGGCTATGGCACGTTGATGTGGAATATGTGGATAAGTATGGTTCTGATGATTTCATGAAAACCTTGGGGAACCCTCCTGATAATCGCTGCATCCGGTGTTATACGATCCGTCTTGAGGAAACGGCGAAGACTGCAAAAAAAATGAACCTCAGCGGATTTACGACATCTCTCCTCGTGAGTCCTTACCAGAAGTTTGATTCAATAATAAGCGTGGGAAGGGAAATGGAGAAGAGATATTCTATTCCCTTTCATGTGGAGGATTTCAGGGGCGGATACAGGGAGCATA
>DASPUA010000171.1:0-3245 GCA_035623135.1 Thermodesulfovibrionales bacterium
TGCGCAGTTAATGCAGCAGGCCATACAGAATGCTGCAACAAAGAACTTTCCTGTCGAAAAATAGATCGCTGCATTTCAGGAGGCACCTTCCGGTGCCTCCTGAAAACCATGTCAGGGGCTGCTCAGCCCTGCCCCATGTCTCTTCCTGAAAAATTAATTTCGAACGAAAAACAGTGTAGACAATATTGAGCCCTCTGACAGTTCCACGGTTGCATTTATTTAGAATCTGATTATACTTTTATAAGACAAATCACAAAGGACAGGAAATGCGGTAAGTACCTGGTAGTAACGCAGGATTTGCCCCATTCATTTAATCAATTCGCACTAAGGAGGTCATTATCATGAAAAAGACTGCAGAGGGGATGCACAGGAAGCTGGTGGTATGTTCACTTTTCATTGGGATGTTTTTCGTTGCGGTCAATTGTGTATACAGCGCCCCGTATGCGAACCCCGCCCTTCTGGCAGAGGTAAGCACGGTTGCGGACACTATGGGGAAGGCTGACTGGGTGGTGGTTGACTGCCGTGATGAAAAGGCCTATGCTGCAGGGCACATTCCAGGGGCAATTAGCCTGGGCGGGGCATGCGGTAAAGTACTCAGGGATCCAACGTTTAGAGTAAAGAAGACAGAAGAGCTGGAGAAAATGCTGGGGAATGCCGGATTGAGCATGGACGCACACGTAATCTTCTATGCCGATGCGAAGCTCATCACCAGCGCTTCGGTTGCGTTCTGGATTCTGGAATACCTCGGCCATGAGAAGGTGCATTTTCTTAATGGCGGAATAGAAGCATGGGAGGAGGCGGGAAAGCCTCTTAATAGGGCAGAAAAGAAGCTTCCCACGGCAACTTTTAAGGCGAAAGTGATGAAAGAGAGGATTGCGACAAGCGAAGAAATGGCAAAGATCGGAAAGGGCGAACTGAAGGGTACGAACGTGATTGATTCCAGGACAGAGAATGAACATAAGGGCTCGGATATCAGGGCACTGAGAGGGGGGTATATCCCTCACACTACAATGAATGTCTCGCATGTGAGGACGTATGATGTGGATACAGGCAGGATACACACCATGGAGGAGTTGGAAAATATCTTCGACAAGCTTGACAAGGGCACGCGTACTATAGCCTATTGTCAGACAGGGACGCGTGCCGCGCTTACCTATCTCGAATTGCGTCTCATGGGGTTTAAAGAACCTGCCAACTACGATGACTCATGGATTGTCTACGGCAGTAACCTGAATTATCCTGTTGCCAATGAGAACTGGTATGACTTTGTGAGGGTGAACGATGCGATAAAAGCGGTGGACGAGCTCAAAAAGGCCGTGGAGGAATTAAGAAAGCGATAAACGCGCCTGCTTCCCAAACCGCTCTCTTTTCTGTTACAATGTGCACGCAGAACATGCGGCGCACTAGGGAAATGGTTGAGCACAAGGTGTGTGGTCACGGCTGCTCTGCCACGAAACGGATAGAGAGCAGGTAGGATTAAAGAAGAATTCAATACGTTAAGATACCCTGCTGTCTTACGGCAGGGTTCTTCATTACTGAAGCGGAGGTTCGAGAATGGATTATTTCTTAACAGAGGAACAGATCATGATCAGGGATCTCGCACGCCAGATTGCTGAGGAAAAGGTGGTGCCGGTGAGGGAAGAACTGGACGAAAAAGAGGAATTCCCGTGGGAGATCATGAAGGTCATGGCCCAATCTGATCTCTTTGGTCTCTTTATCCCTGAGGAATATGGGGGTCTTGGAAAGGGATGCCTCGAACTCTGCATCGCGGTGGAAGAGCTCTCCAGAGCATGTCTAGGGGTGTCCACCACCTACGCTGCCAATGCCTTGGGAACGTTTCCCCTCCTCCTTTACGGCTCAGATGAGCAAAAGAAGAAATTCCTTCCTGATATCGCAGCAGGGAAAAAACTAGTTGCATTCGGTCTCACCGAGGCAAATGCCGGAAGCGATGCCGCAGGAATACAGACGACCGCACGGCGTGAGGGGAACGAATATGTGCTCAACGGGACAAAGCAGTGGATAACCAATGGAGGGGAGGCCGAGATTTACACCATTATTGCCATGACCGATAAAGAAAAGGGTCCGAGGGGAGCCTCTGCATTTGTTGTTGAAAAAGGTACCCCGGGTTTTCTCTTTGGCAAGAAAGAGAGAAAAATGGGAATAAGGGCATCGGTCACGAGAGAGCTCATTTTTGATAACTGCAGGGTCCCCAAGGAAAACCTCGTAGGAAAGGAAGGGCTCGGGTTTATCGTGGCCATGAAGACTCTGGATAGCTCCAGGACCGGCGTAGGATCGCAGGGCGTGGGAGTTGCACAGGGCGCCTTTGATGAGGCGGTGAAGTTTGCGCGGCAGCGTGTCCAGTTCGGCCATCCCATCATCAGTTTCCAGGCAGTGCAGCATATGCTCGCAGACATGGCAACAGAGATCGAGGCTGCGAGGTCACTTGTGTATTCAGTCGCCCGCTACATAGACAGCGGCGCAAAGGATGTTTCAAGAGAGTCTGCTATTGCAAAGGTGTTTGCCACTGATGTGGGAATGCGTGTCACCACCAATGCCGTGCAGGTGATGGGAGGCTCTGGATACATGAGGGAGTATCCGGTCGAAAAGATGATGCGGGACGCAAAGATCCTGCAGATCTATGAAGGGACAAACCAGATACAGAGGAATGTCATAGGTCAGGCATTGATAAGAGAGGCTGCAAAAAAGAAATAGCCTCCCTTGTCGAATGTCCGGAATGAGTAACCGATGCCTGATTTATTGTGCGGCAGGCTCCTTTTTCTTTTCGCCGGTCAAGTGTTCAACAAAGTCTTCAGCCGTCTTTTCTGCGGCAAACGCCATTTCTTCTTTAAGGAGTTTGAAGTCATCAGCTTCCAGTTCGTCGAGGCTCTTTTCCCTGCCGAAATTATCAGAAAGATAGATATAGCTCTTTTGCCAGATGATATCCCCTTCGGAGTCCTTCATGGTCACCATGGTTTTGCTCAGGAATCCTGTGCTCACAAGCCCCTTATCCAGACCTCTCTCAAAGACAACACCCCCCCTGGTGAGATCCAGGGAACCGTAGGCAACTCTGCTGACTTTGAATTCTATCACCGCACATTTCTCAGAAAAATCCTCCTGCAGGGGTGTGGGAATTACTGACAACTGGGGCCAGTCGGGTTTAGTGGTCTTGACAAGCTCGACAAACTTGTCCATGACGAGGCCGCCAAAGTCAGGGATCTTGCTCTGTGTGCCGGAACCTCGCGCCC
>DASPUA010000172.1:0-6215 GCA_035623135.1 Thermodesulfovibrionales bacterium
TCAGACCGCAAAGGGATCAAACCCCCTTCATGGATAAAGCCTCTGATCTATCTCTCGATCCCATGGGCATTCAGCATTCATACGGTCACGGCGTTCCTTTACGCAGGTCTCCCCGGAAGACATTTTTGGCTCTCCGCAATAATGGCGGCGCGGTTCCTCGCCTCAGCCTTTGCGGGCGGCCCGGCACTCCTCATTATCCTGGCACTTATCGTGAGGAAATTAACCAAGTTCGATCCAGGCAGAGAGCCAATCCAGGCAGTAGGGAAGATTGTTACCTATGCGATGATCGCGAATGTATTTTTCCTGGGTCTGGAATTCTTTACCGCTTTTTATAGCCAAATTCCTGGGCATACGCATCCATTCAAATATCTTTACACCGGCCTTGAAGGACATGGAAGGCTTGTACCCCTGATGTGGACTTCAACCATCCTTGCGGTGGTATCCCTTGTTCTCCTTGTAGTACCCCAATGGCGAAGCTCGGAAGGGATTTTGCCATTCGCCTGCAGTGCATTGTTTGTTTCCCTCTGGATAGATAAGGGATTTGGTCTCGTGGTAGGAGGCTTTATCCCCAACCCCTTTGAAGGGGTGACGGAATATTGGCCCACACTCCGTGAGACATCCATTGCCCTTGGGGTATGGGCCCTGGGTTTTCTGGTTCTCTCGTTGCTTTACAAAATCGCGATCTCGGTAAGGGAAGAGACCGAGGGGATAGAAATAGAACACTAATTGCGCTAAGAAGGGGCTATCATGGAAATAAAAAAGATTCTCTGGCCAACAGACTTTTCAAAGAATGCAGCTCAGGCACTCCCCTATGTGAGTTCATTGAGCGAAAGGTACCAGGCTGAGGTACATCTCATGTTTGTGGTGGAAGATGTGCACCAGTACGACCATTTCTATGGTGATGCCAGCCCTACCTTTCTGAAGGAATTTCAGGGGAAGATAATTCAAAAGGGCGGACAGCTCATGGAAAAGATCTGCCAGGAGCGTCTCGGAAGTTGTCCGCTCTATAAAAAGCATATTGTGGTGGGCGATCCTGCAAAAGAGATTCTGAGATTTATCAATGAGGAGAAAATTGATTTGGTGGTCATGGCCACCCATGGCCATGGCGAGGAGATGGGGGAAAAGATAACACATTTTCCCTTTGGAAGTGTGAGTGAAAAGGTGGTAAGAAATTCTCCAGCCCCGGTGCTCGCAATCAATCCTTTTAGGCAGCAGAAGTAAGGTCCTTTCCCCTTCGGGATGTTATTGATTAGACGTTTACATTTTGTTTAAACGATAAGCACCGTTTTACGCGGGCACAATAATTAGGAGGTGATTCTGAAGTGTACATGGTGACGGTTGATACAGCCACATGCGAAGGCTGCGAGGAGTGCGTGAATGTCTGCCCCCAGGGCGTATTCCAGATGAGTAATGGCAAATCAGACCCTTACCAGACCGCTGAGTGCGTGTTTTGCGAGAGCTGTCTTGGCGTCTGTCCCACTAATGCAATAACGATAAAGGAAATGTAGAACAGGGAACGTTCGCAGGATTAGCATAAAAGGGGATGCCACATAGGGCATCCCCTTTTATCATTTTCAGAAAGAGAAAAAGGTGCAGGAAGGAAAGCTCCCGGACTTCTTACTTCTTCTGTATGTACAGCTCCCAGTAGCCCTCATGCCTCACCGACTCGAACTTGAACCCCTGTTTCTCTGCATACCTTGGAATAGAGTCCTCAGCCGACGCAGGTGCGTCACATAACACCTTAATGATGGCTCCACTGGGCAATTTCTCAATGGCCTTCTTTGTCAAAACAAGGGGGTATGGACATACCCTTCCAAGGACATCAAGTGTCTCTGTCGGTGTTGCACTGCTCAGTTCTCCCATAGTTCCTCCTTAAAAGAATAGAAGATGGTCAGAAGTGTCCATCTCCTTCATAATCTCGCCGAATGGTGCGATGCTCGCCTTGGTTTCTCCCCCGATATCTTCGGCATCCATGATCAATGCATCTTCGGAAATACCAAGCCTCTCCACATCCTCTTTACAAATCATTACCTTCAAGTCAAGGAGCAACGAATTCTTTATATGCTGCTCAAGACTGGTCACTCCATAAAGGTTCATAGCCGTTTGATCCTTGAGGCAGTTTAACACGCCGTCACCCATAAATGCGAGAACAGGTTCTACCATGTCACCGTCTTCCAGGTAAATCTCGACGGTCTGGCTTGCGATGGCATGTGTTAACGCGAGCCTCGAGGCCTCGGTTTTATAGGGGAGACTTTTCACAATGAATGCGAGTTTTTTTGTTGCCATATTAATCACCTCCTATATGGAGAACCCTGTCTGCACTGAAGCAGCTTGCGAGGTACCAGTCCATACTGTGGCGCTTGCACCCCTCCATGGTATCCTCCTTATGAAATCCCCTTGCCTCAGCACATGCCTCACATGCGGTTATCTGAAACTTCCCGGTCGCCAAAAGATCCTGAACGGGCTTTTGGAGCGCAGAATAGTCCTTAAAATTCCGCTGGCCCTTCTTGGAAAGCATAGTTGCGTTCCCTGATAGCCAGAAGTCTACGGAATGCCCTTTCTTTATCGCAGCTTCTGAGAGTTTTACCGCGAAATCGAGGGAGAGAGAACCGACAAGTGATGAAAAAACACCGATGGTTAGTTTGGCCATAATACCTCCTAGATCCAAATAATCTTTTCGTATTCGTTGAATATCAAATCGACGAGATCACTATAGGTTATAGATTTCACTCTGGTGTCAATCTCCGACTCAGCAAATCCCCTTGAATGAAGGTCTTCAGAGAGTACATAGAGGTGGGGAGATTTTTCTAGGATCGAAGATTTCTTGCCACCCTCCTTTACAGCTGCGTGGTATACACCGTTGCTCACGAGGATAACACCGAGTTTATCCGCCTTTAATCGTGATAATATGTTGTCCATATTCCTGAAGTCGCTGACAAGCACACCTAGTGTCATGGAGATACCTCCTGGGAAATTTTTGGAAGCCCTATTTTATAGCACTTGGAGAAGGAAATTGTAAATAAAAAATCCTTTATAAATTCATTAGCTTTTGTTATAAGTTATAACTGGGCCTATGAAACTCGACACCACCCTAATCAGGGGAGATGCGGATAAGCCGGCACTCGTTTTTATCCATGGGTTGGGAATGGACAAGGGAATCTGGGAATCGCCGAATACGTCGAGGATTCTGGGTGGAAAGTTTCCCATTCATTTGCTTGTGAGCACACAGCCGGAAGCGGAGATACGGAAAACGTACGCTCACAGAGGAATCACAAAGCGACTTTTTTTTGGTAAGCCGCCACGCCATCTCATCACCCTGTTCCATGATTTCTTGGAACGGGGTTATACAGTCATAGCCTGGAGCCAGCAGAGGCCTGCTGCGGGGATCGCGTTTGCTGTGTCTGAGCTTAAGGAGGTGGTGAACATCCACCGTAAATACTGCAGATCCGGGATAATCCTGATAGGTCACAGCAGAGGAGGCTTGGTCGCCAGAAACTACTCACAATATGAAGCGAAGGGTATTAGAGCCATCATTACCCTTGCTACCCCCCACAGGGGGAGCAAAATGGCCCTTTGGGTGAAACATGTAGCGCCTTTGATAACCCTTATCGATTCCCTGATATCCGATTCTGAGAAAGGAACGTTCACTTATGCGGCGAAGAGGGTGTTTGATTTTCTCAAAAGCACAGCAGTAAAGGAACTACTGCCAGACTCGCCCTTCTTCAGGTCCTGCGATAAAGGTCCGTTGAATGGAATATATTATGTCTCATGTGGGGGAAGCAACCCCGCGCTTTTTTCTGTGTATCGAAGGGTAATCGAAAGGATACATACCGGGGATAAGGAACAACGGATGGTGAGGGCACAACAAGTCTTTTCCGTTCCAGGTGCTTTTGAAAAATTCATTCCGGAAAGACTGTTCCCTGATGAGATGAAAAGAGGCAAAGGTGATGGTCTTGTGTCTGTGGAGAGTTCCCGAATACCGTGGGCTGATGAACATTATACCCTTGATGTCAACCATGCAGGGATACTCTTTGATGAAAGCGTAAGGCATAGGGTTATTGATGCGGTGAGGAGACTTGGATAGAGATTGGAAGACAAAAGTTATTATGTGAGGTGAAACACTGCATTCAAAAATACCCTGAACTATTACAAAAGAGCAAGAGGGTAAACACGCGTGTCAGAAGACATTGGAGGAATAAACGGTAAACAGTTGTGATAAAGCTAAGGCTCTGTCTGGTTCTCGGGCGGAGGATAGAAGTTAATCGGTAAATGTAGTAATATAGGATTGGCTTTTTTAAATATCCATTTTTTTGGAAGGCTGGTTTCTGGCCCGAAATAAAGAGTGCGGAGGAAGAGTTATGGCGAGCAAAGAATTAAAGGACAAGCTCAATGATGCAATCGCAAGGGAGATTCAGGTAAGCGTACAGTATATGTGGCAGCACGTGATGATTCGGGGCATTAATGCCGAATCAGTGGGCGGGGTATTCAAAACAACCGCGGTCACCGAGATGAAGCATGCGGAAGCCATCGCAGAACGGCTCGATTACCTTGGGGGAGTGCCGACCACAAAACCGACACCGATTGCGATTGGGAAGACGGCAAAGGAGATGCTCAAGATCAACAAAAAGGCAGAAGAAGATGCGATAAAGCTTTATAGGGGAATTATCAGTCTTGCAGGTAAAGAGGGCGATGTGGTAACCAGAAAGCTTTTTGAGGCTATACTTACAGATGAAGAAGAACACCACAATATCTTCTCCACATTATTGGAAGAGTGAGACAGACCCATAGTGAACGGTTTTCAACGGTTGTTCAGGACAGTGGCAGCCATTTTTATCACTGCAGAAAGGGGAATACATGAAAGCAGTTGAGCTTAAGAATGGTATCTACTGGGTTGGTGCCATAGACTGGGCGGTGAGGGATTTCCATGGATATGCGACCCCTCGCGGCACCACCTACAACAACTATCTTATCATTGATGATGAGATAACACTGCTGGATACCGTCAAATACGACTTCTCTGATATTACGATAAAAAACATATCAAGTGTCACTGACCCATCACGGATACGAAATGTGGTGATCAACCATATCGAAAATGATCATGCGACGAGTATTGACAGCATAATGGCACTGGTCCCAGACGCGACTATCTATATCACGGAGAAAGGAAGAAAGGGGCTCGAACGTTTTTTTGACCTATCCAGATGGAAGGTAACGGTGGTGAAGACGGGTGATACGTTATCGATTGGAAAACGAACACTTCTCTTCTTCGAGACGCCAATGCTCCATTGGCCTGATTCCATGATGACATATATAAGAGAGGAAAAGATCCTCATCAGTCAGGATGGGTTCGGCCAGCACATCGCGTCCTCCGTACGATTTGATGACGAGTTCATGACCTGCGAATCCATGTCTGAACTGGATGACGCGGTTGTGGATTACTATGCCAATATCCTCATGCCCTTTGGGCAAATCCTCAAGACGAAGATCGCGGAAATCCAGAAGCTTGGACTTGAGATTGAGATGATCGCTCCGGATCATGGAATTATCTGGAGGACAAATCCCCAGAAGGTACTGCAGGCATATCTTGATATGGCAAACAGCAAGGCAAATCTTTCTGTCCCCATAATCTATGACACTATGTGGCATAGTACGGAAAAGATGGCATTGCCCATCATGCAGGGGATAAAAGACGAGGGGGTGGAGTGCAAGGTAATAAAGCTGAGAGCCACGCCCATGAGTGTTGCCATTAAAGAGTTTTGGAAATCCAGAGGGTGTCTTGTGGGAACACCGACTCTCAATAATATCATGTATCCCACTGTGGCGGAATTCCTCACCCATCTGAGGGGTCTCAGGCCGAAGAACCGTATTATGGGGGCATTTGGGAGTTATGGATGGGGCGGCGGTGCAGTGAAGGAGGCATACGAAGAGTTTAAGAGGATGGGGCTTGAGGCCTTTGATCCCGGGCTGCAGGTCCTTTACAGGCCCTCATTGGAGGACGAAACAAAGTGCTATGATTTCGGGAAAGAGTTTGCAAAGAAGGTAAAGGAATACCATCAAAAGTTCTGAGGGATAATACATCCGTGAGCTTCTTTTCCCGGGAGTGGCGAGAAGCGTTCCTCATTAGTAGTCACGCATTTTTTCTCATAAAAACATACGCGGGCAACTTTGAAAATCGGTATTGGGTTAAAGGCGGAACAAAAGGAGTGAAAAAT
>DASPUA010000173.1:0-8783 GCA_035623135.1 Thermodesulfovibrionales bacterium
CCTTTGCCCACTCCTGCGTTTGGATCAGACGCAGAATGCGGTCCCGTTCGTTCTGGGGCATAAAATAAGGCCGATCGTGCGAGGGTATGTCGACTGCCCGAGTAGGCGAACAGGATACAATGAACAGACAAATAGTAAAAAGAAATGATCTATAGCTCATGCAGAGAAAAACTCAGTTCACATGAGTAGAGTCCTGAATGCAGGTTCTATGCAGCGCATCAGAGATTAAGGAAATATCTTATGTGTCATTGCGAAGTTACCCGCTAGTTTTCAACCTCAATAGGTTTCCCTTGAAACGGAGCATGGGCTTTGCAAAACTCCTTAAACCATCTGAAGCGAACTACGCGAAATAACAATTCGAGCTCGCCTTCGTCAAACAAACCTTTGTATGCCTGCACAAATATTATGGTCGTAATACATCCCATATAGAGCAATAATGACACGATCCCAGGAGAGATCCTGGTATGGATGGAGTAGCGGATATGTGGTTCAAATGCAGCAAACCACATCTTAAAGAGCGCAAAAGAGAAACACGCCCACACTGAACAGACAATAAGTGCAGGCCATACTTTATACCAGAACTTATTCAGTGTCTTCGCCATGTCTTTGCCGTAATGCCTATGGGTGTTGTAAAAAAGCAACCATGCGCTTCCCACCAGCGCTATACCGGTGCCAATGGCTGCACCCACGGAGCCCCACATTTGTATGAAAAGGAGACTTAGGGGCACATTGAGGACAACCGAGAATATTGCCGACTTCGTCTGGATCTCAGCATGCCCTGCAGCCTGAACCATAATCGCGGCTGGCAACACGGTTATATTGGCAACGACACCGAGAGCAAGCGCTACGAAGATCCATCTGGCATAAACCCCCATTTCCCCTGTCCACGCGTACAGAAACATGGGAGCAATAGTCAGAGGAGCAATGAGAAAGAAGACAACTCCATATACAGTAAGTTTTGTCATTTTCTGATACAAATCCCAGGCACGTAAGTCTTCCTCAGCACTAATCGTTGCCGATGGGAGGAATGCTTCAATCCCGCTTGCGAGGACACTTCTTAATGCTAACACACTTCTATTTGCCACCTCATAAGGCGCAACCGCCCATAGCCCGACGAATCCGGCAATGATGAGTTTATCGAACTGGAAATTTACCAATTGCGTCCAGTTGCTGACATGGACCTTTACCCCGTGCATGGTGAGCTGTCGCAGCAACTTCAGGCTGAGGGAGGCGATTCGGAACTTCCATTGAAATACATGCCTGGCCCTTAAAAAGGCAATACCGACGACTGCCAACTGAATACCCCAGAAGACCTCAAGAGAGAGGTCCAGCCTGCGCCACCAATATGCGGCAATAATGGCGCCACAGTTTGGTAGAAAAGACTGGCAGAAAGAAATGAGTGCAATGGTGTGAAACATGCGGGCCGAGTAGAATGTGTACGCACCTCCCATCAATAACGACCTGAGTGCGACGGAGGCAAACACAAAGAGGAATAAGGCTTTTGCAGAAATATCTGCGCTGTTGGGCAGCCTTAACCATGTCACGGCAGGCTTCGCAAGCCATAATATCACCGGCAGGAACCCGATATACATAGCACACAGGAACACCAGCGCATTGGTGAGGACTTGATTAGCTCGTGCGTTATCTTTCTCATCGAGGCAGACCGCCATGTGTTTGACGAGAGACGATGGCATCGCGAGGTCAAGGATCGAAAACGCTGTTCCTACGCTTAGGAATAGGGCCCACGCAGCAAACCCCTCGCCTCCAAGATAGCGGATGAGAACCGGGACCATGAGCACTCCCAGCAGAATGTTCACCACTCGCGTTGCACTCATGAGGATCGCAGAGTTTACTATGCTGCTTGACAATGTCTGATGGGCTCCTTTGCTGTGCAGTCAGTTGAAAAACTTGAGGCCAGTGCTACTCCCAGGAGGAAGTTTACGGGGAAAAGTTCAGTAATGCTCATCGTCATGCTCGTCAGGATAATCGTTAAATAAAAAATGCGAGCTTTGTTATCCCGAAGCATGGCCAGAAAGAGCATTGCATAAAACAAAATTAAACCGATGACGCCGACCTGACAAAACATCATTGTTATCGTCGAATCTGGTCTGAGCAGGGCTGCACCATATCCGAAGACAGCCTTGTGTGTATAGTTTTGTTGAAATAGAGTTAATGCGGTATTGGTGCCATACCCTATACCATTGCCGAATATCGTCTCATAAGGTGAGTTTGATGCAATGACGGCCTGAAGAGTCTTGAATCTTCCTCTCTCTCCGAATAAAGAACCAAGTAAAGCAGGACGCCCGAGTAAGTAGGGCAGCAGGATGAGCACACTCATAAGGAGCGCTGTTACTGCTGTGTAGGCGAGTTTTTGATGGTTCTCCCCCAAATGTCGAATTAAGAGTATTCCCAGGAATAGAACAAAACATATGAATCCCGTGGCGGAGCCGCTGGCTATCACAAGTAGAAGTGTAATTGGTATCAGCCATCGAAGATACTTCCTTGAATTCGAGAAATCATAATAGAATGCAAGGGCGGAGATTGCAAAACTCCCTAAGCTGTTGGGCAGTATAAAAGTGCCTGATACTCGAGCGGGCAAGAAACGATTTAAGAAACAGAGGTACCCGTTGATGGGCAACCCAAAAATTAGCTCAAAGGGAATTATCAGGAACTGGACGAGAATCAATATTCCCGTGCAGGCTGCGAGGATCCCCAATCCTTTGGACCGTACGAACCACATCCCTGCTGATGCAATGCCGAGAAACATAAAAGATCTGATTCCTGAGGCTACCAACAATCCCCCATGCTTTAGGTACGTCAAAAGAGAGGCAGCCACAACAAGAAGCACGAGTGATAGAACAGGCCATGCGAGAGAACGATTACTTTTCTTATCTTTTCTCGCCAGATGAAGAATAAACGAGAGCAGGATGAATCCCCCAATCAATAAGTCCTTCATTCCTTTGAGAAATATCCCTCCACCCTTATTCTCAAACAAATATCGTGTGTAAGCTTTTTCCTTCAGAAACTGTTTGCGGGGAAGGGGTCCGCAGCTGTACGGACCTCCTACTGAATGGACATTCCAGTAGGCTTCGTAAGCCTCTTTATTGACAATGCCGACCTTTTTTAGAAAGAAAGGAGTGCCATTCAGAATAGTTGCTAAAATGAGACTTACACCGAGTAGTTTAACCCAATCAGCAATTCCATAAGACAGCAGGTTCATTCCTGTCACGTGGTGCTGGTATAGTTCACTAAAGACGGGTGGCTGCAGAATCGCATCTTGAGGAGACGCCAACATATGTCTGCTTTCATTTGTATCATGTCGCGGGCAGATTAATTACAGTAGGTAAAGTATTTTGGGGGTATCATTGGTTACCACCCCGATTGAGCCATTGCCATGCTGTTTCAATAATCTTTTCGAGCGAAGTAATCTTTGGCGTCCATACCAGCACATCCTTTGCTTTTTCAGAACTTCCAACAAGGAGCGGGGGATCGCCGTATCGGCGGTCGACTTGCGTGTACCGAATGTCAACGCCCGTCACTCTCCTGCATGTTTCGACCACTTCTTTTACAGAGAATCCTTTCCCGTTTCCAAGATTATACGCTTCAGCGCCATGCGACTTTCCATTAACCAGCCTTTCCGTGGCGGCCAAATGGGCTGCACAGAGATCCTCAACATGGATATAATCACGGATACACGTTCCGTCAGGAGTATCAAAGTCGGTTCCAAAAATACGGAGTGTGGTATCTTCGGGCTTCCCGCCGTTGCGGACGCGTTGTGCCTCTTTAAGCACAAGCGGTATGAGGTGGGTTTCGGGATCATGCCGCTCACCCAAGCGGCCTTCCGGGTCGCACCCTGCAGCGTTAAAATAGCGGAGAGAAATGCTTTGCAGGTCGTATGCCTTTGCAGAATCAGCCAGAATGTTTTCAACAGTGAGCTTTGTGTGGCCATACGGGTTGATCGGGTTCTTGGGATGTTCCTCGGTAATGGGAATGTTCCTGGGAATTCCATATATCGCACAGCTTGAGGAAAAGACAAACCTGTCTACGCCAGCCTTCATCATCGCCTCAAGCAGATTCACCGTGCCTGCAACATTATTTCGGTAATACATGAGAGGATTTGTCACGGATTCGCCGACATAGCAAAAAGCAGCAAAATGCATCACTACGTCGAACGCTCTTTGTTGAAAGAGTGTATCGAGGTCATGATGGTTCAGGAGGTCTCCCTGAAGAAATTCTCCGGAGAGCACTGCATCACGATGACCGAGAGAAAGGTTGTCGAACACAGTCGTCGCATATCCTGCGCCGGCGAGCATCTTCAGCATATGGGAGCCGATATATCCTGCACCCCCCACGACGAGAACTGATGCGGTCATGTGTTTCTTGTCCTCCGCATGGTGTCATACTTCTTAACGCTTACCATTCCGTGGTACATCGCTTTCATAAAGCAGAACATAAGACCGTCACGGCCGTCCAGAAAGCCAAGCTTCCAAAAATAACTGTACAGAAAATAAAAAAAAGGTCTCCCCGGAAGGCGCGACGAGATCCGTTTCAAGGCAGACCGACGAATAAGGGGGTCTCTTCCGAAGAGATCATGCAGTTTTACCGGAACTGTTTCCTGTTCTATCTCAAATTGCGCGTCCTTTGTCGAATATCGATTCTGGCGTTCGAACCATTCGTCAATCCCTTTCAGGTTTTCGTCGATCAGGTCATTTTTTAGTTCCCTGATCTCACCGTTCACTTCCTGGGTCTCCGCGTGCCCGCGATTAATGTAACGGACCCTCTCCCTGTGTATCAAGCGTACTACCCAGGTAGGGTAGAGACTGCTGTACCTGAGCCACTTGCCCCAAAAATAAAAACGCCTTTTGACTCTGTACGCGCCAACATCCCCTGGCGTTGAATGCACTACAGTATGTATCTCATCTGCAAGCTCAGGTGGAACCCGCTCATCAGCATCAAGGATGAGAATCCACTCATATGCAGGGCTGGTGTTCTCAATAGCCCAGTTTCGCTGCTTGCCGAAACCCTCAAACTCGTGCTGAAAAAAACGCACCCCGGCTGCTTTGCAGATCTTTTCCGTACCGTCAGTACTGAATGAATCAATAACAATGACATCGTCGCACCATTGCAGGCTTGCAAGACAGGAAGGAAGATGGATCTCTTCGTTAAGAGTGAAGATCATCGCTGAAACTGAAGGTCTCCCCGCCTTCCTCACTTCATTCATTTGCGTTCCATCTTCAAATAGTTCGCTCATCAGTACGAATCCCTTACCATATCCCTATAAGACCTTTCCATGAGGCCTGCAACCGCATCCCATGTGAAATGCTCTCTCACGGCCTTTTTACCCTTCCTTCCCATTTCTTTCAAGCGTTCCGGTTGCAACAGCAAATCCCTCAACTGTCTTCCCAATACTTCAGGGTCACCCGGAACAACCATTCCGGCAGCATATTCCTTCACGATATCTGCGATCCCCACCTCGGGCGTCACCACTGCAGGGCATCCTGCTGCCATGGCTTCCAGTACCGCATTGCCGAAATTCTCAGAATATGAAGGCAGCACCAGTGCGGTCGCATGCCTCAGCAAAGCCTTTTTCGAGTCTCCATATACCGGGCCTGTAAAGGTGATTCTGTCACGCACCCCTTGTTTTATAGCCATCGTTTCAAGCCTTGGAATATAATCTTCCTCATCATTGCCGGCAATGACGAGGTGAGTGCCGGTGATATATGACATGGCCGGGATCAGGCGGTCAAGCCCTTTTTTCCAGTTGATACGACTGAGGAACAGTAAGAAAGGCTTATTCTTGATACTATGCACCACCTGGGGAGGGAGCTCTGATTCAGGACCATCTTTATCCTCAGTCTCTGAATCCACACCATTTGGAACGATGAATATCCTTGGCAACTTGAACCCAAAACGGAAAACCTCATCAGCCTCCATTTTGCTTGTGAAATGGATACCTGCAGCCCGTTCTATATTGTTTCGTTCAATAAGGGCTATCCATGCAGATTTTATGCGACGGCTTTTCCTGTTGATCAACTCCTTTACCAGCATACCCCGGGGTGAGATAACATACGGTACTTTTTCGCGTGTTGCAGACCGGGCGGCTGCCCAGGTCGGCCAAAGAAAGATCGAATGAAGATGCAGAAGATCGAACATTCCCGTCTGTTCCCTCAGTGCACGCTTTAATGAAGGCGACCAATACAGGCGCCGCATTCTCTTTGAAGGAAAATACCATACCTTGACCCCATCCAGATCAACCGGCCTTTCTAACGGCACATCCGAGTCATTTCCTCCATCCACATTCGTTGTGAAGACATGGACATCATGCCCGCGTCTTGCGAGGGCCTTACAGAGTCCATGGGTAGCATAGATGGGGCCTCCATAGCGGAATGCAGGGACATAAGTCGGGACAACATGGAGAATACGCATGACGCTATAATCCTCTGATATTACCTCTAGTGAAAGCAGCTCTCATCAAGTCGGTGATTTCGCAGAGAGGATCTCTTTGAGGAACGGCTGCAGTTGATGAGCGATCGATACCGAATGCCGTATCTGACATTCCTCATTGAGATGATAGTGGGTATCGTAAAAGCAGCTCCTCTGATACTGCGCATACCCCGGAACCACCAGAAAACGCTGGTTATTGTCTGTAAAAAGCCTCCGGAGCTTATCTATTACCGCAGGGGGAACCGGTGTATCGTCAAATATGGTCGGCAACATTCCTATTACCGTAATGCCGTTCGTCCTGGCCCAGGAGAGAAATTTCGCCACCTCGCGTTCACCGTCAAAGGTATGCTGAGTGAAAAAACGCTCATCAGGAACAGGCTGGGGGAGTCCGGAAATAAATTCACGATACTCCAGCCCCTTCATAGACGTATGGCCCTTCATGTCACCGTTGGCGGTAAGGGTGTTCATGTTATATCTCCGTTCTACTCCTGCACTCGACAATAACATTTCCGTGAGCGCCGATGACAAATATTCAAGGTCAAAGGAAAAGAGCGCCCTGACTATGCGCTCAGGGGAAAACAGCAGTAGCCATTTCGGTTGATAGGTGACAACATAGTTGTTCGTTTCCACATTCCGCACCATACGAAAGCGACTCTGGGTATACTGATCATATTCAAGAGGCAACAGAACAATATCTCCTCTTTTCAGGTATTCCCGCAGGCCCATAAGGGCTACATCTATCGACAGGCCTGCATGCAGAGATGCGTTGACGCATGGCAGAGCGAGAATAGTCGCCATACTCTCGCATCTGTAGCTGAACAGACCATTGCTGCCTGCGAAGAGCACGACCTTTGGACTCTCCAGTCCGGCTGCGTACGCCAATTTCTTGACATAGTAGTTATGGGTCAGCCCTGTGGTCAAAGGAAGTTTAAGAATCAAGGAGAAGACGACCAGATATATCAATATGGAGAATACGCATGCGTAAGCAATCTGACGGAGGTGAGTATTAAACTTCAGCATTAGAATTTAAAATAAATAAAATCCGACGGCATCCGTCCAAATAGAATGGCCTGGAAGACAAAGGCAAAGCTGGGCACGAGGAGGTAGATGCGCCGTCTCAGATTCAATTCATAGAGATTCTTTGAAAAAAACACGATTACCATACAGGCGAGTGTAATGAGCGAAAACTGGACAAAGCCCATAACCGTCCCCCCTGCAAGGAGGGGGACCGTACCTGCAGATTTTACCAGAGCCCTCAAAGGGGGAATGAGATTGAGAATCTGACTGGGCAGGACGGCTCCATTAAGTCCGATCATTCCCTTTAAAAAGGCAAGAGCGGAGGAAAAGCTTTCTGCACGGAACAATACCCATCCTGAGATTACTGCAGAAAAGGTGAGCAGGCGTCCGCTCCAAATTCCAAGCCAGCCGACCCGTTGTGGCATTAAGGCAAACGCTGCCTTTATTTTGTTCCATCCATGATTTACACCAAGATAAACCGCATGGAGGGCACCCCACGCAACAAAGGTCCATCCTGCGCCGTGCCAAAGACCACAGATCAGCATCGTAATCATAAGATTGATGTACTGCCGTATTTGTCCTTTCCTGTTGCCACCCAGAGGGATATATATATAGTCGCGAAGAAAACGTGACAATGTTATATGCCACCTGCTCCAAAATTCCCTAATATTCGTTGCTTTATACGGCGAATTGAAATTGACCGGAAGTGTTATCCCGAACATCCGGGAGGCTCCTATTGCCATATCCGAATATGCCGAAAAATCAAAATAGATTTGTAGCGTAAAGGCAAGCGCACCCTGCCAGGCAACAAAAAATGAGGGTGACGGCAGAACTCCTGTACTTACGGCTGTAAATACGGGGTCCGCAAATTTCGCGAGCATGTCTGCGATAACCACTTTTTTGAATAATCCCAACAAGAATATGGTAAGCCCTTCGGCAAGATTGTCGGGATTGAACCGATAGATGCCTGGCTTGGAGAGTTGAGGTAAAAACTCCCGCTGATACACTATGGGTCCTGCAATAAGTTTTGGGAAGAAGGTCACAAACAAACAATAGCGGAGGAAATTCCTTTCAGCCGGCTCCCCGCGATATACATCCACGAGATAGGCCAGCTGCTGGAACGTAAAAAAAGATATCCCCAGAGGCAACAGAATAGACTTTGCAAGGAGTGACGTGCCTGCACACGCGTTAACAGTGTTGAGAAAAAAATTAACATATTTGAAATATCCCAGTAAGAGGAGGTTGCATGTGATTCCCATTATGAAAAAAAACCTTCTGGCTTCGGTTGAACGCCTTTGGCTCAAGACAAGACCGAAACAATA
>DASPUA010000174.1:0-5451 GCA_035623135.1 Thermodesulfovibrionales bacterium
AAAAGGACGCCCCTCTGTTTCGAGCATATGGACAGAGAGTATAAGGTATGTTCAGCATGCGCGGCCGAGGAACGGTTAACTCTGTATCACACTCTCGTCACGCAAAGGGGAAATGTGAAGAGTTTCCTGAGGCTTATGCAATTCATCCTTTCACTAGTGGTGATATTTTACGTGGTGAAGCGATTTCTCTATGGGCTGGTACCTGATTTCTTGAAAGTGAATGTTTTTTTTGACTATCTCGTCCTCTGGGGGGTAATCTCGGTAGCTGGGTTGGCGCTCTGTTATAGTATACTGATTTCACAGAGACAGAAGATTAGGGAAATAGAGGATAAAATTCAGGATCACAAAGCATCTTCCCGATATGTTCATCGCTGAACCGAAAAGCATATCATTCCCCATTCTGACCCCTCTTCTTCACTTTGCAGTACTCATTCTTGGTACAAGAGAAGCAAGAAAGGCAATAGCAGAAGGACAATAAAGCTCCCCCTTCCGTCTGAGGAGACCTTTAAGGTTTTTGGGAAGATGAAGCCTCTCTTTCGTGTCCCTCAAACCGTTCAGATAATCAATCTGGTGCCCTATGCTGCTTTTACCTCTGAGGTACAGTGTGGACAACGCGTTGCCTTGAGGGGAATGGCCGAGAGGCAAAAGGGGCATTCCCTTGTCAAAGTCGCAGGTGCCGGTGCAGGTTGTTTCAAACGGTTCACCTGGCGGATAAGCAAAAAGATGGCAAAGGCGATAATGAGGAAGTCCAGCACCGTGTTTAAAAAAATGCCGTAATTAAGCGTTGCTGCACCTGCAGCCTTTGCCGCTGCCACTGTCGGATATTGCTGTTCGGACAGATTTACGAAGAGATTCGAAAAATCAACCTTTCCAAGCATACGCCCTATAGGTGGCATGAGGATATCATTCACAAATGAAGTGACGATTTTCCCAAAGGCAGCACCGATAATAATACCCACAGCCATGTCCACCACATTCCCCCGCATCACGAACTCCTTGAATTCTTTCAGCATACTCAGTCCTCCTTCCTTGTCTTTGGCGAGTCTAACCGAATCTCTTATAGCCTCATTATATCCTATGTCTTCTTGCTATGATAGGAAGACTCTACGTAGAGGGAGGGCTTCCAAACAAAGACCTTGACACCAAAACACTTTGTTCCTAATCTATAGAAGAGAGCGGCAGGGGTATGAACAAAGCATTAAAGGATGACAGAAAACGTGGGAACAAAAACGGTGATAACTATTTATACGTCGCCCGCATGAGCTGACTGCAATGCACTTAAGGAGTTTCTTTCATCAAGAAAGATTGACTTTCTCTCAAAGGATATTGCCAATGATGAATCTGCAAAAAAGGAATTGACCGAAAACTATCACAGGCTCGCAATACCCACAATTGTGATAGGCAAGAAGGTGCTTGGGGGTTTTATGGGACATAAAGCTGAGATTGAGGAATTGCTCTCAAGCTCTTTCTGAGTACAAAGGAGTTTTTGAAATAGGCCCTCAGGAGTTCATTTTCTCACACACGTTGTTGCAAAAAAGTCTCCAGGTTTTAGTGTGTGACTCGCCAGAAGACCATCAAAAAATTATTTCTGTATCGCTAAAATCAGCAGGATCCTTTGCACTTGCAGGTGGCTGCCACTTTTTTTGTGACTTTCTTGATCTTCACGGAATCACCCCCTTTATGCAAGAACGATTTATCTCAATCACCAAGTCTTCTTCCTTATATGAGCATATCCGCTTTTTCCCCTGGCGTCAATCAATGATACCATGGTATTTTCAGTGGAAAACTCATCGAACGTTCAATGCCATGAGTCGTAAGTCGGTCATCTCCTCAATCGCGTATTTCAAACCTTCCCTCCCGAATCCGGACATCTTCACCCCTCCGTAGGGCATATGGTCAACCCTGTATGCCGGCACATCATTGATGATGACACCACCCACCTCAAGCACTTCAAAGGCAAGGAAGGCATTCTTGAGATTATTGGTGAAGACACCTGCCTGTAGCCCGTAGATGGATTCGTTCACTGCATCCAGGCCATCCTTGAGGTCATCTATTTTCGTTACGGTTACCACTGGAGCAAAGACCTCCATACAGCTCACCTTCATCTTGGGAGTGGTGTCTAATAAAATGGTTGGCTCGTAAAAAGTGTTTTCCCTTTTCCCTCCTGTGATGACTTTGGCACCCGCAGCCTTTGCCTCATTTACCCATGACTCTACCCGTGCAAGGTTCTCCTCATCAATCATAGGACCCACCTGGTTTGCATCATCAAGGGGGTCCCCCATTTTCAGCTCTTTCACTTTTTGGGTGAATGTCTCGATGAAATTGTCAAAAATGTCCCTGTGTGTATAAATCCTCTGCACAGAGATGCATACCTGGCCCGCATAAGAAAAAGAGCCGGTCACGCACCGGGCTATTGCATATTCAAGATCACATTCCCTGTCAATCACAACGCCTGCATTCCCTCCCAATTCCAGGATGACCTTCTTTTCGTTCGCCAGCTTTTTCAGTTGCCAGCCCACTGGCGCACTGCCGGTAAAACTGAGGACCTTAATCCTCTCGTCCGCGATGATCTTTTCTGCAATTGTGCTGCCACAGGGAAGAACACTGAGGCAACCTTCGGGGATTCCGGAATCCTGTATGATCTCAGCCAGCATCAGTGCAGAGGCCGGCGTTTTTGAAGCAGGTTTGAGGAGTACGGGATTCCCCGCAGCGATTGCAGGAGCAATCTTATGGACCACTAGGTTCAAAGGGAAATTAAACGGGGTGATGCCGAACACAGGACCACATGGAAATCTTCTGGTGATGCCCCATCGTCCCTCTGATAATTTATTCCTGTCAAGACTGATGAAATCTCCCCCTATATGGGATGTTTCCTCCGAGGCAATTCTGAAGGTGAGTGCTGCCCTGTCCACCTCGTTTCTTGACTCTTGAACAGGCTTGCCGGTTTCCAGGGTGATGGTTCGAGCGAATTCTTCCCTGTTTACTCGAATACTTTCTGCCACCTTGTGCAGGATCTCAGCCTTCTGGTGCGAGGGAAGGGATGCCATGACAGGACGGGCCTTGTGCGCGGCATGCAATGCCCTCTCCGCATGTTCCGGTAATGCCCGGCAGACCTTTGCAATTGATTGATTATTGTAGGGATTAATGACATCCATAACCTCATTACTCTGTTCCCATGTTCCGCCGATAAATAGTGGATATAATGATTTCATTATGTACCTCCTCTTCTTCACTTTTAGCAAAAAAAGAGGGAATGCGCAAGGGGGCCTCAAGGATGGATGAATCTATATAACCTAGTTGTGGGTGCTTTGCACTCCATATGCCTGTCCAGGATCATGCAGAACCAGCCATTTTTGATATAATGAAAAAAGCACTGAACACGTTCAATAGAAGCGAACTGATGAATAAAGGAACGGGAATGAATAAGAAAATTGACCTGCCGGTCACCGGGATGACCTGTGCATCGTGTGCAGCGGCTGTGGAAAATAAGCTCAGGAAGATCAGTGGTGTCAGAAGCGCTGCGGTAAATGTTGCCTCTGAAAAGGCAACCGTGGAACTGGAAACTCCTGTGGATTTGAATCTCCTGGGAGAAGCAATAAAGACAGAGGGCTACGGGCTTCTTCTAAGCAGAATAGATTTTGCAGTAAGAGGCATGACCTGTGCCGCATGCGTCGCTGCAGTGGAAAAGGCGCTAAGGGGGCTTTACGGCGTTCTTAAAGTGACGGTAAATCTTGCAGCTGAGAGGGCTTCAGTTGAATACCTCTCCACTATTGTAAGTTTCAATGATTTCAAGAAGGTCGTGGGAGATGCGGGGTATGCTGCGGAGCAGATTACCGCTGACTTTATTGACAAGGAGAAAGAGCAGAGTGAAAGGGGGTTCCTCGATATCAGGAAGCGGTTCCTGATCAGCGCATTTCTTTCTGCGGTCATTTTCCTTGGAAGTATGGTAAGGATTCCTCTGCTTTCCGAGTGGCCGGCACTCTTTGTGCTCGCAACACCTGTGCAGTTTTGGGCAGGTATGAGATTCCATAAGGCAGCCTGGGCTGCGTTCAGGCATAGAACCGCGAACATGAACACCCTGGTAACGGTCGGAACATTTGCCGCATACCTTTACAGCGTCCTCGCCACCTTTGTGCCCGGACTGTTTTTACAGGGTGGCATTGCTCCTGATGTCTATTACGATACCTCGGCCATTATCATCACCCTCATACTCCTCGGAAGAATGCTGGAGGCAAAGGCCAAAGGAAGAACTTCTGAGGCGATCAAAGGGCTTATGAGACTCCAGCCCAGAACCGCAAAGGTTATGAGGGATGGCGTGGAGAAGGAGATACTTACTGAAGAGGTTATGGTTGGGGATATCGTGATTATAAGACCCGGGGAGAGGATGCCAGTCGACGGAGAAGTAACGGACGGATATTCAACAGTGGAAGAATCCATGCTCACGGGCGAAAGTCTCCCTGTCGAAAAAGAGACGGGTGATAGGGTCTTTGGGGGCACTATCAATAGGGCAGGAAGCTTCACGTTTAGGGCAACGAGGGTAGGAAAAGAGACCACCCTCGGCCAGATAATACGGCTTGTAGAAGAGGCGCAGGGAAGCAAGGCGCCCATTCAGCGCCTTGCAGACAAAGTGGCATCCATATTTGTGCCTGTGGTAATTTCTATCGCTGTTGTGACATTTGTGATATGGTTTGTGCTTGGACCAAAGCCGTCATTTAACCTCAGTCTTATGAACTTTATCGCAGTTCTCATTATTGCCTGTCCTTGTGCACTCGGTCTTGCGACGCCGACCGCGATAATGGTGGGCACAGGAAAAGGCGCGGAGAAGGGGATACTCATTCGTGATGCAGAGGCCCTGGAGCTTGCCCATAAGATAAAGGCCATTGTACTTGATAAGACCGGCACCATCACCAAGGGAAGGCCTGAGGTTGTTGGTATCATAGCTTTCAATGGCTTTGCGATAGACGAAGTCTGGAGGTATGCCGCTTCGGCTGAGAAGCGTTCAGAACATCCGTTGGGTCAGGCAATAGTCAGGAAGGCTGTAGAAAAGGGCATGAGTTTAAGTGAACCGGGGGAATTTCTGGCAATACCGGGCGGAGGCGTCAGGGCGGTATTGGATGGTGATGCAGTAATCATTGGCACTCTTATCTTGCTTGAAAACGAGGGGATTGATGTATCCTCAATGAAAGTAACGGAAGAGCAGATATCCTCTCAGGGAGAGACACCCGTGTGTGTGGCGATTAACAAAAACGTGGTGGGGATGTTTGCCATTGCAGACACAACAAAGGAAGGCTCTGCTGATGCCATAAAAGAATTAAAGGCAATGGGGATCGAGGTGTCAATGCTCACCGGAGACCGTACGAATACTGCCGAGGCAATCGCAAAGGTCGTTGGGGTGCACAGGGTTTTTGCTGAAGTACTGCCTGAGCAAAAGGTAGAAGTGGTAAGGGCACT
>DASPUA010000175.1:0-4450 GCA_035623135.1 Thermodesulfovibrionales bacterium
AAGGCTGTTCTTAATGCTGCAACAGTGAGTTCAGAAAAAGATCCCCAGGCAGCTTGCCCGCTTCCAATAAGGGCCAGATGATCATGCTCACCAACGTTTGCAAAAAAATGATCCACAGATACAGGGTCTGAAAAATTAAGCGGGTAACCGATTGCCGCTCCCTGAATTTGCTTTAAAGCACTTTCAATGCTTTCTTTCGTTCGACCGGAGATGACAACGCTGTATCCATTTTGGGATAATTTTGAGGCTGTCGCCAATCCTATGCCCGATGTTCCGCCAATTACAACAACTTTTTCTTTCATCATAGTTTCTCCTTCATATAATGGCCAACGACCATGCTAACCAGCGAGCGAACAGAGCAAAGATGAAAACAAACCGCGTTTATTGCGAGTCTGGTTGAGCAATTTGTTCTGCCAATTCTTTGATTATATGCCGAGAAAGGTCTTCGTCGATTTCGTTATGACGTGGTATAGGCTGCTTCTTGCCGGTTTTGGGATTGACGTAGAGATCGTGTCGTTGGCCGTGTCTCAATAAAACACAACCAGCGGCTGTGAGTCGTTTGATTAATGCTTTTCTCTTCAAACCGAGAGGATTAGTTCCTTGATTTTATGCTTCGGTGGAACATCGTCCATAGTCATAAGCATGTAGGCATCTTTCATATTCTCTTCAAGTTCTTCCACCGTTTCGCCTTGAGTCATTATTTCAGGATGATCGAGTAATTTCCCCACCCAAAATTTCTCACCCTTCCAGTAAATCATCTTTAATTTTGTCTTCATTTCATCACCTCGCTTGCCAGCAGCTCAACTGAAAATATGATAACACAAAACCCGCGGCGTTATATTATTGTTAACGTTCCTTCAGGGCATACAACTTAAATGAGGCGCCGGGGCAACCAGAGCAATGCAAAAAACCACAGAGGCTATTACGGGTCTGGTTGAGCAAATTGTTCTGAGGTCTTCTATTTATTTTTTCCCATTATTTGTCTTGGATACCAGCAGACGCCTGTCGCAACTGCTGATAAACACCAAGCCGGTCAGTGATCTGCCAATGACCAGTGAGTCGGTCACCGTCAAAATAGTAGACAGTAGCTCCCGACATCTTTATTTGTTTGCCTGTGGCTGGAAAACCCGGAATGTCACCCTTGTGCGTGGCTGACCAGAGCCAAGTCATCACAACAGCGTTACCATCGGCAAAGAGGCCCTGAATGTCGAAAAACTGATCCGGGAACGCCTCGCGCAATATCTTGACGCGCTCCTTGTAACCGGCGAGATCAAGTTCTTTACCCTCCCACGGATCACCAGGATCGTGATGAATCATATATTTTGGCGCAATATATTTATCCGAAGCTTCGATATCGCCGTTGCTCCATACCTCGTGGGTGAATTGTGTTAGTATCTCTTTGGCGTTGCCACTGATTGACATGATAGTACTCCTTTATTCTCTTTGGGATTCATTGTTTTTGTTGTGATGGCTTTTATATCGTCTTGGCCTTTATTATGCCGTTGTCTTTTATTGCCGTTATTTATTACACAGAACGTCGATCATCAGCCGACGCGCCACAAACGCCGGAATGAAAAATATGCCATGCTTATTCGCGGTCGGCTGGATGATTTTGTTCGACAATTTCATCCTTTTTGTAATAAATTACTCCGTCAACTTGCGGATGGAAAACGCCGCGGCGAATTAATTCCTGGATTGCTCGATCAAAAACATGTTTTGATATTCCAAGTTCTTCTGTAATTTTTCTGTGGGTTCCTTTTGGCCATGGTCGTGAGGGCATTGCCTTTTCCACTAGCCTAATGGTCTCTTCGGGTAAGGGTACGAGAGTGTCCGAGGTCGGCTTCGGACCAGTCAGTTTTTTTGCTTTAACGTCATTGATATTTCTAGTGATTTTAATGATGGCATTGCACGATGGACAAGTTAGCTGCTTCATCGAAAATACTAGTGAAGAAAGCTTTAACCCAAAAACCTGCTCGCAAGCCGGGCAAACAACGGTTTCATCTTTTTCAATATCTGGCTCCAAAATAAAGTTTTTACCGGCATACCACCGCGCCGTGTATTTCTTGCCGCAAGCTTGGCACATCACGGGTTTAAAACTATTTTTCATCGGTCGTTGTCTATAAGTAATGTTTTGCTTACAGTTGGGACAGGGCATAGTTACAACTTCCTTTAAAGGTTTGTCTAAAGTCTTCTTTGGGCGGATGCGGACCCCATCGATTCTTCGCGAAACTTCAATCAGCTGACGTCTTAATTCATCAATTCTACTTGTGATAATAGTTTCACCCTTCTTCTTGGCCTCGGCATCCACGCGGGAGAGATCTTCAACGCGATCGATCAATTCTTTCAATTCGGCTTCTCTTTCCAGTTGCTCTTCATCTTTTTCTTCCAATTCCTCCGGAATAACTCCGCGCCAATCACTCAGGGATGTGTCATTAACTGATTTCAAAGTTTCCACTATATGAATAGCGCTATCAATTTTTTCAGTCCGAGAACGGAACCCTTGCAAGACATCGTCATATTCTTTGGCTAATTCATCTTCGAGAAAATTGGTTAGTCTATGTAATTCCTTGGAGAGATTATCAACTTTTTCCGCTGCGTTAATTGCATATGTTTTCAAATTTTCTACATGCTGAGCTTTGACTTCCTCTATCGCTTCCTTGTGCCCCTTTTCTGCAAAGTATTGGCTAGCAATATACGAGGCGACGACAGAAAGGAGGGTAAGTATAATACTAACAAGTGCTGCAGAGCGGTTATCAAGTTGAGCCGTGCTTATGTAAATTAAGCAGCCCAAAATACCAACAGTCAATATGGTAATGATGAATTGTCTGAACGTTATTGGTTTCATTTTATCCTCTTAGGTCGAACAATTAATATGCTAACTTGGTATTTTGTGCCTTTATTCAAAATATAGCATAATTGCGTGTGAAGACAAAGTAAAAGAATAAATGATGTCACTTGGTATTTTGTGTTAATATGGGCTAAAAGACAGCTTGGTCCGCAGAGCCCGCTTGACACCCTTTATAGAAATGAAAAATGACCATTGATTTGTGAAAGCAGAACGGCGATGACATTTGAAAGAACCTGAACATCCTGATGAATCAGAAACAAAATACGTTCCTCGAAAAGGTAAAGGCAACCATAGCAAAGCACTCCATGCTCTCGGCTGGGGAGACGGTTCTGGTGGGTCTCTCTGGCGGGCCGGATTCGGTCTGTCTTCTCTCTGTGCTCAATGCACTGAAGGATGAATTGAATCTGAAGCTCCACGCAATCTATGTGGACCACGGGTTGAGACCGGATGAAACCCCTCACGAGATAGAGTTCTGCAGAAAACTCTGCGAAGAGATGTCCATTCCCTTTGTCACCAGGGCAATCGATGTGAAGTCCTATGCAAAGGAGCAGGGTATGAACATGCAGGAGGCCGCAAGGGAACTGCGTTACAGGATATTCGATGAAATGTTCCACGAGATAAAGGCAGACAGGATCGCCCTTGGCCATACTGCTGATGACCAGATGGAGACATTCTTCCTGAGGTTCCTGAGGGGTTCGGGGCCAGGGGGCCTCGCCGGCATACCACCAGTCAGAGCGAAGATCATACGACCCCTGATAGAGGTGGAGCGGCAGGACATAGAGGAGTTCCTTAAAGTACAGGGGATCAGTTATGTTGTTGACTCATCCAACCTGAAAGAGGATTACTTCAGAAACAGGCTCAGGCTCACATTGCTCCAGGAGTTCAAAAGGCTCAATCCCCGTATTGCACAGACCGTATCCCGGACCATGGACATCCTGAGGGAGGAGGAGAGATATTTCGAGATTGCAGTCACCAGAGCCCTCATGAAACTGATATCAAGAAAGACTGATTTCCGCATAGAGCTGTTCCTTGCCCCCATGGAGTCCATGGATAGGGTCATCCTGAGAAGGGTCCTGAGAAGGGCCATTGAGCAGACAAAGGGACTGAGGGGCATGGGGTTTCAGCACATAGAAGATGTCATGGAGTTGGTACGAAAGGGAAAGCCGGGGGACAGGCTCTTCCTCCCTAAAGGACTGAGGGTGGTAAAGAACTACGCCACCCTTATCATGACCTCAGAAATCCCTCAGCGCATCGAGGCTCTTACCCTCAATGTGCCCGGACAGGCGGTGATGGAAAATATTAAAGCTGTGCTCAATGCGTCTTTGGAAGAGCGTGTTGATGGCTATGGAGACGGAAAGAACGTGGTGGTATTTGACACTGACAAAACCGGAACAACACTTATGGTAAGACCGAGAGAAAAGGGCGATTTCTTTTATCCCATGGGATTCGGGCAGAGGAAGAAGCTCCAGGATTTTTTTGTGGACATGAAGGTGCCGAGGGATGAACGGGACGCCATTCCTCTTGTCCTGTCCGGAAATGATATTGTCTGGATCGCAGGCTTCAGGGCAGACGAGAGGTTTAAAGTAACGGAGGGGACAAAGA
>DASPUA010000176.1:0-2794 GCA_035623135.1 Thermodesulfovibrionales bacterium
TGACTCCGTGCACCTTAATTCCATAATAGTGCGTGGCAAGAAAGACCGGAACAGCCATTGAAGCGGTCATATTGATATTGCTGGTAGGGGCGGTGAAGCCAGGAATTAGGCCCATGAAATTACAGACGAGGATATAAAGACCCAGGGTTCCTATGAGCGGGAAAAAATACTTTCCCCAGTGGTGGCCTATATTCTCCTCAGCCAATTTAAAGAGGGACTCCACCATCACCTCCATAAAGTTCTGGATACCCTTAGGCACAAGGGCGAGAGAACCTCTCATGACTAACGCGATCCCGACCAGGAGGAGAGAAGCCAAGAAAGCATAGGTGACGTAGTGGGGCACCACATGGGGATTAATTATGATATCCATTAACAGGGATTCTTCGTGCACTCAGTCCTCCAAAGTGAAACTCAAAATATCTTAATGGAGGAGATGCCAAAAGTCAAGGCAAGAAGCCATTAAAAAAACAAATAAATATATGAAGTATTGGAATCGATGAGATGCCCCTAGAGGACTATGCGGAGCACCCTTTCCATAGCCGAATAATCCTTATGAATAGAGATGTTTTTAAACCCCAGGTTTTTGGCCATTGCTGCCACATCTCCGGATTCCCCATCCCCTATCTCCATGACCATGAAACCACCCTCTTCCAAATATCCCATAGAGCCGAGAAGGATTTCCCTGTAAAATTCAAGGCCGTCCTCACCGCCGTCAAGTGCTTCTAAGGGCTCCCACGCATAAATCTCACGCTGGAGACTTCCTATCTCGCCCCTCCTTATGTAAGGGGGGTTCGAAACCACAATGTCAAACCGCATCCCTTGCAAAGGCTCAAAAAGGGTCCCTTTCAAAAAGGTGACATTTTCGATACCATTCATTTGTGCATTCCCCCTGGCGTATCCCAATGCCGTTTCTGAGATATCAGTCCCCACTACGTCTGCCCTTGGAAACTCTTTCGCAAGAGCAAGGGCGAGACAGCCACTTCCCGTGCAAAGGTCCAGGATTTTCAGTCTCCTTTCCGTAGAGAAATGTCCAGGGCGTCTTTGACTAATAACTCTAAACTGATGACTCCTGAAGGTGTTTATGACTCCCTCTACTAACAGTTCTGTCTCAGGTCTTGGGATAAGGACACCGGGGCCGACGTTAATGGTCAACCCAAAAAAATTCACATGGCCTATGATGTACTGAATGGGCTCACTTCGCCCTCTCCTCTCAAGAACCTTCCTGAGTGTTTCCACCTGGAGCGCTGAGAGAAGGGGATCATCCCGGTAGAGAACAACCCTTTCCAGACCAATGCACTGGGTCAATATGATCTCCGCTTCCTTCCAGGAGTCTTCGATTCCATATGTACTCAGGGCCTTTGAAACCTCTCTCATTCCCTCACTAGCTCTTATCACTTGAGCGCCTCTTTCAACCCTTCTGTCTGGTAGTGGGTGATTAAGGCATCAATAACCTCGTCGATATTCCCCTCCAGAACTTGTTCAAGCTTGTGAAGGCTAAGGCCTATCCTGTGGTCTGTCACCCTGTTCTGAGGAAAGTTGTAGGTTCTTATCCTCTCGCTCCTGTCACCTGTACCTACCTGGGTCTTCCTCTCCAGGGCACGTTCCCTTTCCTGTCTTTCCATTTCCAAGTCATAGAGCCGTGAGCGAAGAACCTTCATCGCTTTATCCTTGTTTTTTATCTGCGAGCGCTCATCCTGGCACTGGACAATCATCCCGGTGGGAATATGAACGATCCTGACCGCGGAATAGGTGGTGTTCACTCCCTGACCGCCCGGCCCTGATGCACAGAATGTATCCACCCTCAGGTCCTTTTCCTCAACCTTTATGTCCACGTCTTCTGCCTCAGGAAGAACCGCAACTGTTGCAGCAGAGGTGTGGATCCTCCCGGATGCCTCTGTGACCGGAACCCTCTGAACCCTGTGAACCCCGCTCTCATATTTTAGTCTGCTGTATGCACCTTTCCCTTCTATGGCTGCCACAATCTCCTTGAGTCCACCAAGGCCTGTGGGGTTTGAGTCAATCACCTCAACCCTCCACCTCCTGGCCTCTGCATATTTCGAATACATCCTGAAGAGGTTTGAAGCAAAAAGTGCAGCCTCCTCACCTCCTGTCCCTGCCCTTATCTCGAGGATGACGCTCTTGTCGTCCCGTGGATCTTTGGGAAGGAGCATTATCTTGAGTTCTTCTTCGATCATGGGCCTCTTTCCTCTCAATGCATCCAGCTCTGCCTGGGCGAGTTCCCTTATGTCCCCATCCCCTCCCCTCAACAGTTCCTCCGTACCCTCAATATCGGTCAAAACCTTCCTATACTGCCCTATCTTCTCCACCAGGGGTTGGAGATCAGCCTGCTCCTTGGAGTATTTCTGGTACTGCTGAGGACTCGAGAGAATTTCGGGGCTCATGAGGAGTCTCGTCAGTTCATTGTATTTGTCCTCTATGGTCTTAAGCTTCTGAAGCACCGGTCACCTCTAACTGCAATACCTCGTTCACTGCCTTAATCGCAACCTCTATCTGGAAGTCATCAGGCTCCCTTGTGGTAAGCCTCTGTAACATTAATCCGGGAAGGATCATTAAATGGATGAGAGTATTTTCCTTCATTTTTGCAGATAACCTCAACAGCTCATATGATGTCCCTGCAATTACCGGTATCAGGAAAAGCCTCGAAAGGAACTTGCCCCAAAAAGGCCACAATTGGGGAATAAAGGAAAATATGAGGATGCTTATAACCATTACAATCAGTAGGAAACTTGTGCCGCATCTGGGATGATGCGGGCTGAAGAGTCGCACGTTCTCG
>DASPUA010000177.1:0-4216 GCA_035623135.1 Thermodesulfovibrionales bacterium
GCACCCCCAGCCCCTCGCAGAACCGGACGTGAACCTCTCGGCTCATCCGGCTCCCATTATTCAGTCGTTGGAGCAAATCCCGCCTCCCAGTGTGCAAATGCCTTCGGTGCAGATGCTGCAAGCTGAGTGAGCCATCTACGAGCACGCGTTTTGTGCCAAGCCAAGTGCTTGTACTTACGCATCAGCCACCGAACCAGAAAAGCGTTCATGTGTTGCCAGACAGGTTTCATAGCCGAACCATGGAATCGGCCGTAATAGTTTAGCCACCCTCTAAGAACTGGATTAAACATCTTCGAGAGATCGCTAAGTTCCTTATCGCATTTGAGCTGAATATGCCAGCTTCGGATAGTTTGCCTCATCATACGGAGTGCTTCACGACTGGCTGCAGGAGAAAAGTTCACGTATACCCGTCCATACTTATCCACCGCTTTACGCGGACGAAAAGTATAACCCAGGAACGTAAAGCCAATCGTCGGATACGTCTCTCGTCGATTGATATCCTTACAGTACACAATCCGTGTCTTCTCCGGGTGAAGCTCCAACCCACACTGACGAAATCGCTCCCCGATCCTTCGCAAAGCCAGCTGCGCCTGCGGCAGACTCTTACAATGAACTACTCCGTCATCAGCGTAGCGACAAAACCGCACGCTACGCAGATGTTGAGTCACCCATCTGTCAAACGCATAGTGCAAGAAAAGATTAGCCAGCAACGGGCTTACCACACCCCCTTGAGGAGTACCGCAAGTCCGTTCCAAGAGATGGCCTTCATCATCTTGCATGGGTGCCTTGAGCCATCGCTCAATATACAGCAGTACCCATCGGACCTGACAATGTTTACGAACCGCACGCATAAGGAGTTCATGGTCAATATTGTCAAAAAGACCTTTGATGTCGAACTCTATAACCCAATCATATTCCCAGTTTCTCCGTCTTACCACAGCAACCGCATCAAGAGCTGAATACCCCGAGCGGTATCCGAAGGAGTTTCGGTGAAACAGGGGTTCAAGCATCGGCTCCAAAACAAGTTTGACCACTGTTTGAGCTATCCGATCAGCTACTGTGGGCACACCAAGCATGCGCACCCCACCTGATCTCTTCGGTATCGGTACCCCTTTGACTGGTGGTGGAAAATAGCTGCCGGAACAAAGTCGATTCCAAAGTTTATACAGGTTGTCGCTGAGTCGGCCCTCAAATTCTTCGATCTATTCCAAGTCTACGCCTGCTGCTCCGCCATTCGCCTTGACACACTGATACGCTTCCCACACAAGAGTCTTGGGAATGCTATACGCCTTTGTCATGCCCATCGGTTCCTCCTGCTTGCACAGTTGACCCACGCACATGACCGAATAACGCGACCCCTTCGCTCCGCCACTATTACGGTGACATCACCACTCTTACAGGTCGCTCCGCCCCTTGGTGGCGCATCGGTACTATCGGCCTCACAATTCGCGCTTGCGCCTTTCCCTTGACATCGCCACCGAAGGTTCCCGCAGTTCAACATAAGAGCCAGAACCAAGCTGACGCTGCCTCTATGCCGGACACCGCCTGCCCCGTAAGCAGGTATCGGACAGGCTAATCCTGGAGTAACATCACCCTCCAGTTTCGATGTCATCTGAGCACTTTCGACACTTGAACGGCAGTTCACCGGTGTTCGCCTTCTTTGGTTCATACCTGATATCTTCTTGATACCTTTTCCGTAACGCTCACGACCAAGGCTTTTGACCAAAGCCGCTTACGGTGGTTTGCAACCTGCTCCTGCAAGCCGATTGCGAGGGACCTACCCTCATCTCTTATGCCGCTTTCTGCGGCACACTTATGTCTGCCGCCCACACCTGGTTCCCTTTGCTGATCTCCAGATCCCTTCGCAGATACGGATAGACCTTATGGGCAGGATGGGGTTTGGATAACCGGGGCTTCCGGTACATGGCCGCTATCCCCATCTTCTTCATCAGCGTGGCCACATGTTGACGGCCTACCTTATGTCCCTTCTCCAGAAGCTGATCTCTTATACTTCTGCTTCCCATAACGGGATATTTCAGGTTAATCTCGTCAATAAGCCTCATCAGCTCAAGGTCCTGATCGCTTACCGGCGCTGCCTCATAGTACAAGCTCGATCGGGATAGTTCGAGAATCCTGCTTTGATGCGTTAAGGGCAGCTTATGCTCCCTATCGATCATTTCTTTGCGCTCGGCCCGGCTATGCGCCCGAGCGCGCTTGATAAAAAATCATTTTCCATCGCTAACTGCCCGACCTTTGCATGCAGGGCCTTAACGTCTGGCCCATCCTCCACCTGCTTGTCCTTCCCAAACACTTCCTCTGCACGCTCCAAGAGTTGCTTCTTCCACTCCGTGATCTGGTTCGGATGCACCTCAAAACGTTCAGCCAGTTCCACAAGTGTTTGCCCCTCCTTCAGTGCCTCCACTGCGACCTTCGCCTTGAATGCCGGACTGTGGTTCCTCCTCGGTCTTTTACTCATTTCGCTGCTCCTTTCGGTCTTTTGGGGGACTGCCAGCAAATTACGGCATCCCCAGAAGCCCCACACGGGGCGATCTCGACATGACTCGCTGTCTGATACCCCTCGAATTCCTATTTTAGAGCAGCTTTACCACTTAAGTCATTGTCCAGTTCTTTTAGGCCAGCTCTGCCTTTCGGTGTTGTATACGGCTTTATCTATCTTCTGTCGTACTCCCGGTATCTGTATATGAAGTTCTTCCTCGGGAACTCCATGGAGTTCTTCCTTGATGGGCATATGGAGGCCTTTAGGAAAAACGGGGGAGTGGCCGCCACCAACCGGTGCGACAATCTCAAAAGCGTGGGCATAAGGAGAAAGCCCGATGTCACCTATAACGCGCAGTCCCTGGACTTCGCAAGGCACTATGGATTCTCTCTTTATGCCTGCAATCCCGGCAAGGCAAACGAAAAAGGCAGGGTCGAGAGGGTCATCAGGGATATCGGGGATCGCGCACCAGAGTTCCACGGGTTTCCCCTGGGTGAATGCGACTTGGGGCGAAGTGGAGGAAGTCCGGCTTGGCCGGACATTAGTCAGGACCATCTTCTACAGTAGTCTAATAATAAATCCGTAAAAACGAGCAGTTATAAGGTCATAAAAAGGGCGTGGCGCTATGTCGGCTTTCTTTATTGACTCAGCGCAAGGTCGCTTTTTATGGTGTTCCATTTCCTTTATCCGTGATGATTCTTGCAGTTGGCGGCACTGCAACGCCTGTTGCCTGAAAAGCCTTTCCTGCTTCGCCCCTGAGTTCAGTTCTAAGAAGGACCGTCTTACTGCTGGTCTCAATTCGAATTTCCTTCACATCTTCGAGATCATTGATCAAGTCAGCCCACTCTGCCTTCAATCCTCTTGCCTCCATCCTATTCTGCAATTCCTTCATGAGGATAAGAGAAAGAAAGCTGCAGAAGATATGCCCCCGTATGGTCTCATCACACTTATGATAGATCGGGCGCGTCGTAAGGATCGTCTTCATGGTGCGGAATACCTGCTCAACCATCCAGAGTTGTTTATACTGAAGCGCCGTCTCCCGAGCGTTCATTTGCGTATTGGTCGTCAGCACCCATTTGCCGTCATACCGCGATTCCTCTTTCACCTTCTTCTCGTCTATCAGAAAACCGGAGCCGACGCTTTTGAGATACTTCCGGTATCCTTTGTTTCCCACAAGACTCTTGTCGCCCTGCTTCAGCTTGTCCTTTAGCGCGGCAAGGATCGCCTCCCTGTCTGCGGCGTCTTTCCTCGCCTGGTCCTCGTTCAGGCAGACAATGTAGCGGGTACTGTTGTGCATGATCTCTTTCACCTTAAGCGGCGAAGGTGCTTTCTTGTCCCTGCTTTTGGGATGAACTTCCTCATAACGTCCGGCCCGGCTTAACACTTCCTCGGTGATTTCTTTCTGCCTGCGCATACGTACCCCAAGGATGTATTGTGCACCCCCCTGCTCAAGCTCTCCTATCGTCTCTCTGCTGATCATGCCCCGATCAGCCACAATACAAACCCGGCCTATAGCAAATCTGCGCCTCAGCCGCTCCATTACCGGAAGAAGCGTCTTTACATCAGCGGTGTTGCCAGGCCACATCTCGCTGCATACAGGCATCCCCCTGCCGTCCAAGATGACGGCGACCACCATCTGCTTTAGATCAGGCCGATGATCCTTCGAATGCCCGTAAGCCCCGATCTCCTGTCCTCCTTCCCCCTCAAAATAGATGCTCG
>DASPUA010000178.1:0-6577 GCA_035623135.1 Thermodesulfovibrionales bacterium
TTATAGATGCGCTCTTAGGTATTTCTTCGTTTTGAATGCTGCGGGCGGGTGAACTCTCCGAAAGCTGGAAGCCCCGGAAAATGCTACCGGAGCTTCCAGCTTTCTTGGAAAATGCTGCGATTAATTAGAAGAGACCACTCACCTTTCCGGTATTCACATCTACATCAACTCTTCTAAAGGCCGGATTTGAGCTTGTTCCTGGCATGAGGCTGATGGTTCCTGCACAGGGGCAAAGGAACTTGGCACCGGAGTAAATTAATACGTCCCTGATGGGCAACGTCCAGCCCTTGGGTACTCCCTTAAGGGTCGGATCATGGGAAAGGCTCAAGTGTGTCTTTACCATCATGGTAGCGAAGTCGGCGTAAAAGGGATCGTCTTCCAGCATCTTGGCTTTCGCTTCAGCTTCCGGCAGCCAGGCAACTCCGTCGGCGCCGTACACTTCCTTGGCGATAAGTGTTACTCTGTCGCGCAACTTCATTTCCAGAGGGTATAAGAACTTGAAGTCAATCTTCTCGTTGCAGGCATCAATGACCGCATCAGCCAATTCGAGAGCTCCCTCCCCGCCCTTCAGCCAATGCTGGGACTCGGCGCAACGTGCACCGGCCGCTTCGGCAGCTTTCTTGACGATGGCGACTTCGGCGTTAGTGTCTGTGTAAAACCGGTTGACACAGACGACCGGATTAATGCCCGATTTGCGGATGACGTTGATCATGTGGACCATATTGGCGCAGCCCTTTTCAACGAGAGCCAGGTTTTCCTTGGTATACTCATCCGGTAGTGCCTTGCCCGCAACCACCTTCGGACCACCTCCGTGCATTTTCAAAGCGCGGACAGTGGTGGTAAGCACTGATACGTGGGGCTTCAGTCCGCTGAAACGGCACTTCACGTTCCAGAACTTCTCAAAACCGATATCAGCCGCAAAGCCTGACTCGGTCACATGATAGTCGAATAGTTTCAAGCCGACCCGGTCGGCGATAATAGAGGACTGGCCAACTGCGATGTTCGCAAAAGGTCCCGCATGCACAAAGCAGGGGTTGTATTCTGCTGTGCACATAAGTGTGGGATTAATGGTGTTCCGCATAAACGCGGCCATGGCATTGCCGACTTCGAGGTCGCCTGTGGTTACGGGCTTGCCGCTCTTGTCAAAGGCAACAGTGATATTGTTCAGACGTTTCTTGAGGTCAGCGAGATCATTGGCTATGGAAAGGATAGCCATACACTCTGATCCCACGGCGATACCGAATTTGGACTGCATCATGAAGCCGTCCTGACGTCCGCCCATGCCTATGACAATATGGCGGAGACTCTGGGCGCAGAAGTCCATAATCCAGCCCATCTCAACGCGGGTGGGATCAATGTCGAGACGTCTCATTTTGGTGAGCCGCTCCAGCTGTTCGTCATTGTAGTTGCGCTCGTGTTGCATACGGGAGGTCAATGACACCATGGCAAGATTGTGGGCGTTCATAATGTCGTTGATATCGCCGGTGAGCCCCAGGGAGAATTCGGTCATCGGAATAAGCAGGGAGTTGCCGCCGCCTGCAGCAGTACCCTTGACGTTCATGGTGGGACCGCCTGATGGCTGACGAAGGGCACCTCCCACGTGCACGCCCCGCTTACCGAGGCCTTCCATCAAACCGCACGAAGTGGTGCTTTTGCCTTCGCCCAGCGGGGTAGGGGTTATGGCCGTCACCTCAATGTACTTGCCGTCCTGATTTTTCTTGAGGCGGTTGATCACCTTCAGAAAGTCGATCTTTGCCAGGCGGCCCATGGGCAGCATCTCGTCTTTCTGCAGCCCAAGCTTCTCCCGCCACTCCTCGGGGGTAGGCATCTTCTTTTCCGCTTCCTCGGAAATCTGCCAGTCAGCTAGTTTCGTTGCATCAAATGGCATCTTTTGAATCCTCCTTTTCTCCAGTGGTTATGAGTAATCAGTAAACAGTATGAAACAGAAAAGAGTATTTTTCTGAATACTGTTACCGTATGTTAAATGCGTGCTCAGTAGCTTATCAGGACGTTGAGAAACCTTTCATTCATTTGCCTGAGATTCTTGCTAAGCACCAGGATGAGCCCTTTCATGATCCGTGCGGCCAGCAGGAGGTCCTCATTCTCCATACTCTCGAAGTCCTCTTTCCGTATGAGAAGGATAAGGGTATCTTCCAGGGCAACTGCATTGGCTTCATGGTGTCTGTGTTCAATGACGGACAACTCACCAAAAAAACTCCCCTTGGTCAGGACCGCAAGCGTCTGTTTCCATCCATCAGGGGTGGCCTTGGAAATCTCAACCTTGCCTGAATGGATAAGAAATATACCCTTTGTCTCATCTTTTTCCTTAAAGACTGTCTCACCCTTCTTGAATTGTATTTCCTTTATTACGCTGGCTATTCTTATCAGTTCAGAATCGTCCAGGTCTTCCAGAAGGGTCTGTTCTCTTAATATTTCCGGGCTGAGCATAGGCACTAATATAGTGTAACCATCCTATTTTTTCAAGAGAAAAGTTTGAAAAACGAGGTCATAGTGAGCTGTATAAGTCCCAGATAGCCATGTGTAAGATTCTTGAGGGATGTCAGATCACACTATTCCATCAGCTGGCGGAGATACTTCCAGTTGCTTTAACCCCTTGAGTCCGAATATCTTCACCTCATTCTCCTTTCCCTTGACCTTTACCCTGGCGAGTTCACTAAGCTCAAAGTGGCCCAACAGGCCTTTTTTGATCACGGGATCTACGTGCTCGTACGTATTTTCGGTAATGAGGATTCTCGTTCCGTACTGTCTTGTCAACTTCTCGACCCTCGCAGCAAGGTTTACATGGTCACCTATTGCGGTGTAATCCATTTTCTTTCCCGTTGCACCGATATTGCCTATAATCACCTCACCGGTATTGATTCCGATGCCCACGTCAAATGTATCGCTTCCCCTCTGTCTCCATATCTCCTGAAGTTCGTTCAGTTTCTCCGACATATTGAGGGCGCATCTCAGGGCAAGTTCTGCGTGATTTGGCTGCTCAAGCGGCGCACCCCACAAAGCCATAATCTCGTCGCCTACGAACTTGTCGAGGGTGCCGTCCCATCTGAAGATAATGTCTGTCATCTCTTTGAAATACTCATTAAGGAGGAAGACTACCTCCTCGGGCTGCCTCCTCTCAGACAGGGAGGTAAAACCCATGATATCCGAGAAGAGGAGGGTCACTACCCGGCGCTCTCCTCCCAGCCTCGCCTTGTCCGGGTTCTCGATAAGTTCCTTCACGATCTTGGGCGAGACATAGCTCGAAAACATCTGACGTATTTCCTTCGCCTTCCTCTCTTCGTGAAAGAACCGTATGATTGTCTGAATGGTGAAGATAGTGAGCATATTCGTCACCGGATAGAGGAGGTTTATCCAGAGATTCTGGTATATCAGAAGATAACAACTGAGGAGGACATAGAAGATTACTGCACCAATGGCAAGGGAAGCGCTCGAGATTGCCCTGAGCCTTGGCAGGATCAATCCCAAGAATACGCCGGTAAGCATGATCACGATTATCTCAACCGTTCCAGGGCTTTTCCTGTTAAAATTGTCGAGCATAATATTTGCCACAACAGTTGCATTGTCCTCAACCCCGGGGAAATTACCCGAAAAGGGAGTGACCTTCTGGTCATAGGTGGCGAGGGCGGATGTTCCTATGAGCACAATTTTGTCCTTCAGATCCTTTGTGGCATCTGTGTCATTCATGACGTCTACTGCGGATTTGTACTGAAAACTGTGCTCCTTTCCCCAATAATTTATAAGCACTCTCCCGTACAGATCAGTGGGAATAAAACGATCTCCCAGTTTGATTCCTGAACCACCGTATAGAACCATATCCTTCATGGGAATTCCGAGTGCAGTCCTGGCAATCTGCAAAGAGAGCTGGGGATAGCAGTCATCACCGAAATTGAGATACATGATTTTCCACCTCAGCACACCGTCCATATCAGGCAATGCATAGGCATGACCGAGAGAGGCGGCTGAGGAAAATTCAGGGAGAGAGGGCATCACACTTTCTGGCTTTACCGCAAATTTCTTCCAGGGAATTCCCTCCTGGCTTTTTACCTCCATAAACGCGGAATCCCACAGGAAATCAGGGATATCCTTGCTCACAGCCGGGTTCTTTGCCCCCACAGGCACAATAAAGGCCGTGGCAAGAACAACATTCCCCGCCTTCTTGATCGCCTCTGCAAGTTGCTTGTCTTTCTCTTCGGTTTCCCTCTCGGTGAAAAGGATATCAATCCCGATCGCCTTTGGCTTGGCAGCCGAGATGCTGTTCAGGAGCTCTGCCATCACATCCCTGCTCCATGGCCACCTTCCAATCTCCTTTATGCTCTTTTCATCTATAGCGACTATCACAATATTTTTTGGTGGAGATTGCGGTTCCACAGAGTTTCTTAGCCGAAGTCTCAGATCATAGGTCTTGCTCTCAAGCTGTTCGCCGATGATTTTGGGATCATAAAGCTGGAGAAGCACGAACAGGGAGGTGGAGAGCAAAGCGACGAAATAAAACATGAGGTTTCTCTTCATTGGTAATGATTATACGTGGTTTTGAAGAAGCAAAGACAGGGTATGTGCTTTTCCAAAACCTACGGGCTGCATATTTTGGGGTTTAATGTGCGCTTGTCAAGGCCAGAGTTGTGCCATCTCTCATACTCTGATGATTTCCCCATCTCTTAATATGCTCACGTTTTTCATCTTAAGGCCTTTGAGTTCGTTCCTGATGATTTCTGAATATTGGGGCTTTGTATGGGTGATATAGATCCTCTCCGGCATAAACCTTATTTTTGATATCTCCTCTTTCAGTAGTCCTGCGGTGAGGTGGCCGGTCAAGAGCGCGGTATCTTTCATTTTGTCGGGAAATGAGACCTCGATAATCAGGCAATGGATCTGAGTGTTGCCGATCTTAGTCCATGTCCCCTCCGTGGGACCTGTATCTCCTGAATAAAAGAACCGTCTCTTATGACGATCTTCCACCAGATAACCTGTTGCGGGGACGGAATGGTTCACGCGATACGGTGTGATGCGATAGTTCGTAATGCTTACTGGTTTACCTTCCTTGAGCCGGGTATATTTCAACACGCCATTGCAAGGATCGGGAAGAATGGTAAAGTCAGGCCAGACATTACCATTAAAAAGGTTTTCTCTGATAATCTTGATCACGGGCGGAATACTCATAATAGTGACCTTGTGCCCTTTATCCCTAGAGATCAGGTTGTCGGCAAGGAAAGGGATTCCTTTTATGTGGTCCAGATGGGCATGGGTGATGAAGATCGTGTGGAGCTTCAACTGGGCATCCTCACTGAGGGCATTGGTCAGACTTCCTGCGTCAAACAAAATTTCTTTATCCAGAAGGAAGCCTGGAGTGTTGTGGCGTGGGAACTCGGCGCCTGAACAGCCAAGCACCTTAATCTTCATTGGGTATTACCAACTTTACAGAACACATGGCGTTGATTGTACCATAAATAGTCCTTAAATGGATGCCGCCACGAAAAAGAACAAGAAAGACGATATAAGTTGATAAAGAAAACAGACAGGGAGATAATAAAAGGAATGATGGATATACGGAAGAGGCTTCATAGGGAGCCTCTCATATCAAGAGTATTGGGTACCGGAATAAACCTGTACCTTGTCGGAGGGTATGTCAGGGATATTCTGAGGGGAGCGGTATCTAAGGACATAGATTTTGTTGTCAAGGGCAACCCTGAGAGAGTTTTAAACAAAATTGCCTTTGAGATAGGGGGAAGCGTTGTGAAATTCAGTAAGGTCCCCTTAGTGAGAATTGTTGCCGGGGATTATACCCTCGACTTCACAGAACTCAAAGGAACGATTGAGGAAGATTTGTCTCAAAGGGACTTTACAGTGAATGCCATTGCATGGTCTGCGAGAGTGGGTGTTATAGATCCGTTCGACGGGGCGCAGGATATCAAAGAAAAAAGAATCAGGGCAATCTCGGAAGAAAACCTTGTTAATGATCCCCTCAGACTTGTCAGGGCCTACAGGTTTTCTGGTGAGTTTGGGTGGGAGATAGAGGCCGAAACTAGGAGAACTATAGGGAAATTAAAGGAGTTGGTTAGGCGGCCTGCAACTGAAAGAATTACTTTAGAAATGTTCAGATTGTTAAACTCAATCAACCCTGTCAGTTGCCTAAAGGCAATAAAAATGGCGAAACGTGATGGGATATTAGAAGAAATAATAATCCTTGATAACAAACAGTTGGACCGTAATATTAAAGTTCTTTCGAGATTTAATGCTTTCCTTAATAAGATACCTCAAGAAGACAAGGTTTTTCTTAATGAGCCATTTTCGCAAGGGCTCTCCTATGGCGGTCTTCTCAGAGCAGAATTGCTTCTCTATGGTTCGTTCCTGGAGAGGAACAGACTCAGCATATCAGGCGCGATACTCAAGAGGTTGAGGATAACCTCAGGGCTCATAAGGGAACTTGAGCAGGAGAAAAGAATTGACAACAAAAGGGCATTTGATCTTTTTTCAAAGGCTGGAGAATCGGTAAGGGATTTTGCCTTCCTGACAATGAGGCAGAGTATGCTGAGGAAAGCAAGAAGGTTTATGATCGCAA
>DASPUA010000179.1:0-4073 GCA_035623135.1 Thermodesulfovibrionales bacterium
GAGCATCCTCGACAGCGTGGATGAAAGCTTCATCGTCATCGATCGCGATTTTCGCATAGTGACAGCCAACAAGTCATATTGCGAGCAAGTGAGTGAGGTCAGTGATAGGATCATCGGCAGGCACTGCTATGAAATTTCTCATAAGGTATTCCGACCCTGCTATGAGGAAGGCGAGGAATGTGCTGTAAGACAGGTTTTTGCGACGGGGCAGCCGCATGGGGTACTCCATAGGCATGTGGACCGTTACGGAAACCTGTTGTTCGTAGAAACAAAGGGGTACCCCATAAAGGACAACTCGGGGAAAGTTACATCGGTCATAGAGACGATCAACAACATTACGGAGAGGCATCTCCTCGAAGAAGAGCGGCTCAAGACGCAGAAGCTCGAGTCCATCGGAACGCTCGCTGGAGGGATCGCACACGATTTCAACAACCTCTTACAGGGAATATTCGGCTATATCTCTATGGCGAAGATGTCTTTTGACCAGAAGGAGAAGTCGTTCGCCATGCTAGAGCAGGCAGAGCATGCGCTCCACCAATCGGTCAGTCTGACCACACAGTTGCTGACCTTCGCGAAAGGGGGCAAACCGATCAGAAGACGGATCTCCCTTCTGCCCATGATCGAGAACTCAACAAAGTTCGCGCTGAGCGGTTCTCGGTCCGATTTTCGGTTCGATAGCGAACCGGGATTGTGGAAAGTCGATGCCGACGGGGGACAGTTTGGACAGGTGATTCAGAACATAGTGCTCAATGCAGACCAGGCGATGCCTGAGGGAGGCACCATTGTTATCACTGCAAGGAACGTTCCGAAAAGCAACCATGAACATCCGCAGCTTGAGAAAGGGAGGTACGTCGAAGTTTCAATTCGGGATAGCGGTATAGGCATTCCTCAGAATTATCTGCAAAAGATTTTTGACCCCTATTTTACGACTAAGGAGAAGGGGAGCGGCCTCGGTCTTGCAACCTCCTATTCTATTATCAGAAGCCACGATGGACTTATCGACGTCACTTCAGAATTGGGGAAGGGCACTACGTTCTTTATCTATCTACCCGCCGTCGACGCAGACGAGGAGTTAAAGGAAGCACCTGCGGCTGCCCCAGTCGCTCGGAAAGGGAAAATCCTCGTCATGGATGACGAAGCACTGGTGCGAAACATAGCGGAGGAGCTAATCAAGGTACTCGGGCATGAAGTTGACCTGGCAGAAGATGGGGAGGCTGCTATCGAGAAATACCGGGCAGCGATGGATGCAGGCAAGCCCTTTGACATTGTCATTATTGATCTGACTGTACGCGGAGGCATGGGTGGCAGGGATGCCCTCGCAGGGCTGCGTGAAATTGACCCTAGTGTTAGCGCTATTGTGTCGAGCGGTTACTCGGACGATGCGGTTGTGGCGGATTATAAACATTACGGATTCAAGGCGCGGATGACAAAACCCTACCGGCTTAATGATTTGTGCGATATCTTGGATAAAATGCTAATTCAGTGAAGAGTATGACTGCAACCACAGAATATGCTCTTGACTAGAGCAAGATTGCCTGCGGGTTGATAGGGAATGTTGAAGACTTTTCTTGTTAGGATAAGGCCATACGAAGAATAAGAAGAAAACTCGTCCCCGTTCATACCCTCCGTGATCAAAATCCAAATTACTACGCGAAAGCCTCAGAGAGCAGCATTTGCCTACGTAAGTATTTCTGCTTGAACATTTGCCACTCTAAAAAGAATTGCACATGTTCGAGTACGGAAGAAACCATTCCTTTTCCTATTTCGTAACTTCTACGATCCCTTCTTTTATCATCTTCATGAGCTGCTCAAGGTTCTCGGTGTTGATGGCAAGCGGAGGCATGATCACGACCACATTTCCCAGAGGCCGCAGAAAGACCCCTTTTTCACGCGCATAATGGCAGACCCTCCATCCCATCTTCTCTTCCCATGCATACGCTTCTTTTGTGGATTTGTCCTTCACGAGTTCCACTCCAGCCATTAATCCCTTGCTGCGCGCATCACCCACGTGATCGAGTTGTGCAATGTCGCGTAAAAAAGATTCGAGCATTGCGATCTTCGGCGCGATGCCCTCAATGGTCTTTTCTCTCTCAAAGATATCGAGGCAGGCAAGGGCAGCAGCACATCCCAGAGGATTGCCTGTATAAGAATGGCCGTGGAAGAATGTCTTAAGATCTTTGAATTCACCAAGAAAGGTATTGTAGATTTCTTCGTTCGCAATGGTTGCTGCCAAGGGCAGATAGCCGCCGGTGATGCCCTTCGAGAGGCAAAAAATGTCAGGCACCACAAGCTCATGTTCACAGGCAAACATCCTGCCTGTCCGTCCGAAGCCTGTTGCCACCTCGTCGGCGATCATCAGGACCCTGTATCTTGTGCAGAGTTCTCTCACCCCCTTGAGATAACCGGGAGGCGCTACGATCATCCCTCCGGCTGCCTGGACCAGGGGCTCCATGATCACCCCTGCGATCTCTGATGAATGCTCCCTCAGCATCACCTCCATTTTGCGTAAACAGGCGAATCCGCAGTCAGGATAGGAGGCATCCAGTTCACATCGATAGCAGTGGGGTGAAGGGGCCTTGTATGTCTTAAAGAGGAGGGGGCCAAAGGTGCTGTGGAATATCTCAATACCTCCCACACTCACTGCACCCAAGGTGTCCCCGTGATAGCCGTTCTTCAAAGACAAGAAGGAGTTTCTGCCCTTTACCCCTTTATGAATCCAGAACTGGAATGCCATCTTGAGTGCCACCTCCACCGCGGTCGAGCCATTGTCTGAATAAAAGACCTTGTTCAGTGGCGATTGGGGGACTGTCCCGGATTTACGGACAGAATCCGCCTCAGGCGGAGAAGTCGTAGAATCGGGACTGTCCCCGCTTGGCATTATCTTCACAAGCCTCTCTGCCAGTCTTATGGCAGGCACATTGCTCAGCCCAAGCATAGTACTGTGGCTGATGCGGTTCATTTGTGCCCTTATGGCATCGTCGATCTCTTGCTTCCTGTGCCCGTGGACATTGACCCAAAGAGAAGAAACGCCGTCAAGGTACCAATTTCCATACATATCCTTGAGAAAGCAGTCCCTTCCTTCAGTGATGATGACCGGCTTTTCGGTGAGCCACTCCTTCATCTGGGTAAAAGGATGCCAGACGTAGTTCTTGTCCGCTTCTTCCAGGTGTCTGTTTTCTTCGATGGTCCCCATATGCAATTGATAGCAAAATCGTGGAATGGAGTATCATATCACAAACCCTGCACCCCGTAGCCTCCGTACCTGGGTCGGGTAATTTGTTAAGCCTGAAGAAGAGCTGTGAAGTTGCAGGCTTATTTCGTGTTTCAAGAAGAGTTGACCCCATTTGTTTCTGCAAGGAGCGGAGGACTCTTTGTATTATAGCGGTGCGAGATATGATCCACTCTTTTCCCCTGCAATCCTCGGTAGTCCACAAATTCCGAAAGTAGCTCTATGTGGCTGCAACAAACGGGATGAGGGTTTTCGAAGGGCTCATATTCCGGTCGTAATCTTTATAAAGTTGTGAACGGCGATAGCTGTTGTTAAATCGGTGGACTCAGCAGCGGAAGAAGGGTCACTATTTTCACTCTTATGAATCATCCTGGTTACTAGTTTCTGGCCAGTTATAGGGAGATAAAAGAAATTAATCTCTCAAGTACCTCATTTTTCTTGAAAAAGGCCCGACGGATGTCATAAAGTAAGGTTTTGATTCAACCCTAATCAATAAAGGAGGCATTATGAGACTTGTATTACTTGGCGCACCAGGGGCTGGAAAGGGGACCCAGGCAAAAAAGCTCATCGAAAAATATGAGATTCCCCAAATCTCTACAGGTGACCTTCTCAGGGCTGCGGTTGGGGCAGGAACCCCCCTCGGCAAGGAGGCGAAAACATTCATGGACAAAGGCGAGCTCGTCCCTGATAGGGTTGTTCTCGGCATGGTCCAGGAGAGGCTGAAGCAGGATGACTGTAAAAAGGGGTATATCCTTGATGGATTCCCGAGGAATACGGCACAGGCTGAGGCCCTGGATAAAATGCTCGTAACTCTCGGCATGTCGTTGAGTGCGGCATTGAGCGT
>DASPUA010000180.1:0-2737 GCA_035623135.1 Thermodesulfovibrionales bacterium
TTATGAGCCTGAGCAATTGCAATTCTGTTTCAGTTAATTCGGACAGCATCTTTCAGGAGGAACCAGGATTTCAAAAAGCAAAAACCTTGTCCAAAATCTCAATGATTTCAAGAGGTGATTATGGACTTTTCAATTATCTTGGACAGCAATGAATTTGCGTAGCAAGTTAAAAAACCTCTTTCACAGATAGGTCGTTGTCTATCATGATGGTTGCCAATAGAGTGCTGTCACCGGCGAATAAATTACTATCGGTGGGAGTACTCTATACATCAGCAAATTGGTTACTGGATGACGCAAGAATTGTAAGAATTAAACACCCAGCAGAGGAATAGGGAATTACTATGAAACCCAGAATACATTATAAATGGACAGCCCTGACCGTAACCACAGTGGGCATGTTTATGGCAAGCTTGGATTCCAGTATCGTGGTGGTGGGACTGCCTACCATCCTGGAAAACCTCAAGGCCACAATAGTGCATGGCATTTGGATAATCACCGGCTACCGGCTGATGTTGGTAGTGCTCGGAGTCCTGCTCGGCCGTCTAGCAGACATACATGGCAGGGTAAAGTACTATAATATCGGGTTCATCATTTTCACTGCTGGCTCACTATTTTGCGGTCTTTCCCAAAACGGACGGGAACTGATAATATTCCGACTGGTTCAGGGGGCGGGTGCCGCTTTGCTTATCGCAAATAGCGCGGCTATCATTACTGATGCCTTCCCGATGAACCAACTCGGATTGGCCCTCGGTGTCAATATGATGGCTTTCAACCTAGGAGCGGTCGCCGGTTATACATTGAGCGGTGTAATGATAACCTATTTCGGTTGTAGGTCGATATTTTATGTGAATGTGCCGGTAGGAATCTTCGGAACAATATGGGGATATATACGGTTGAAGGAGGTCAGTATCCGCGAGCTCAACCAGAAGTTCGATTATTTGGGAGCAGCCCTATATACCACATCCCTGTTGGTCGTCCTTCTGGGGCTGACGATTGGCGACCCCACATCATTGAATAACATAATCGTAATTGGCGCCGGACTCGGAGGGTTTGTTGTCCTGATTTTTGTAGAAAACAGGCAGAAGTTCCCTACACTGGATTTGAGCCTTTTCAAAATAAGAATGTTTGCGGCAGGTAATCTGTCCAGCTTCCTGAATTCCATTGCGTATAACTGCGGCCCATTTCTTAGGTCGGTTTACATGCAGCTTGTCCTGGGCTACAGTGCTTACACCACAGGGGTAATATTAATTCCAATGGAACTTCTGGTCTTCACCATAAGTCCGGTCAGCGGGCGGCTTTCCGATAAATTCGGCAGCCGCATATTAAGCTCCATCGGTCTGGCCTTGAATGCTGCCGCCTTATTCTGGTTTTCCGCTCTAACTCCACAGTCGCCCTACGGCTCTGTACTTGGAAGCCTGATGCTCTTTGGTTTCGGGAGGGGATTGTTCACATCACCCAACGCCAGCTCCATTATGAGCTCGGTAACTGCCCAGAAGCGCGGCATAGCTAATGGAGTGAGAATGACTCTAGTCCACACGGGAAATGTCCTTAGTGTGCCTTTATCGTTGCTCCTCATGACATTCGTCATGCCTTATAGCCGGCTGTCGCAGATCGTCAGCAGTAGCCAGTTCATCAATAGCGGCGAACTTGCGATTTTCTCGCAAGCAATAGACTATGCCTGCTTTATTCTCGGCATCGTCACTTTGTTGGCGATAATACCGTCTTCATTAAGAGGTCCAAGACTGGCAAAAGAACAGCCAGTGATCACCGAACAATGAGCTGGCGGCCGGCGCGAATCGGCCCAATACTTCGTTCCTTGAAACTCTTGCTTCCCTAATTTTAAAAAAGGGTGTATATTACAACTGCAAATCAATAATGCGGATACGATTCTAAAGGAGACCTTTTAGTTAGAGACTTATTAGTAACACGAGCTATCGAAAGGCAGCTTTCTCTACCCAAGCAAGTGAACGGAACGCTCACCTAGGAGGTAATGTATGTCTATTGTAACCATTCGGGGCCAATTGGGAAGCGGAGCCCCAGAAGTAGGAAGACAAATTGCAGATAAACTTCACGTGGATTATGTGGATCGAAAACTTATTGCTGAGGTAGCGACGCGACTTCAGCGTGATGAGCAGGAGGTGATCGCGAAAGAGATGCCGACTACAAGTCTTTTATGGCGTATAGCAGAAGCTTTAGGTCATAACTCCGCCTATGGTGACGAGGCTTTTGCGGGCGCATACCTACCAATTTCGGAAATGCCTCTCTCCGATAGTCGTTATTTTGAAGCGCTGAAGTCTGTTGTTAAGGAACTGGCTCGAAGCCAGCCTCTTGTGATCCTGGGACGAGGTAGCCAGTTCATTTTGAAAGATTATCCGGATACCCTTCATGTTCTGATGGTGGCACCGATAGAGGTCCGAGTGAGGCGTGTCATGCAGGACCTCAAGCTAAAAGAAGAGGCGGCCAAGCAGGAGATAGTAAGCTTTGACAAAAGCAGTCGCGAATTTGTCAAGAAGTATTTTCAGGTGGGATGGGAAGATCCGGTAAACTACGACCTTGTTATCAATACGGGGCATCTCAGCTACCAGGCCGCTGCTTCAATTGTCATCGAAACCCTTTCTTACAAAAAGGAAGCGAAAGACGGATAACGCACACTGGATTAGAAGAGGTCAGAGATTTCGGATTACGAGTGAGGGCTGAGAAGTGTGACAGATTTATTAAACCTTTCAAAAAAGGGTAG
>DASPUA010000181.1:0-5390 GCA_035623135.1 Thermodesulfovibrionales bacterium
GGGGTGTGGTGTTCAGACTCGGGAGGATCATCCCGGTAAAGGGGCCGGGCCTTGTGATTATATGGCCTATCATCGACAAACTCGTGAGGGTCAGCCTCAGGACAGTAACCTTTGACGTCCCTTCCCAGGACATAATCACAAAAGACAATATCACTGTCAAGGTAAACGCAGTGGTCTATTTCAGGGTCATAGACCCCATAAAGGCAATTACCGCAGTCGAAGACTTTTTCTATGCCACGTCCCAGATCGCCCAGACCACGTTGAGGTCTATCCTCGGCCAGAGCCAGCTGGACGACCTTCTCACCAAGAGGGAGGACTTAAACGCTGAACTCCAGAAGGTGATAGACTTCCAGACAGAACCTTGGGGGATAAAGGTAACCGCAGTGGAGGTGAAAAATGTCGATCTCCCTGCAGAAATGCAGCGAGCCATCGCAAGACAGGCTGAAGCAGAAAGAGAAAGAAGGGCAAAGGTTATCCATGCGGAGGGTGAATTCCAGGCGTCCCAGAAACTCGCTGACGCAGCAAAGGTCATTGCATCACAGCCAATGGCGCTCCAGTTGAGGTTTCTCCAAACGCTGGTAGAGATATCAGCTGAGAAGAACTCCACCACAATCTTCCCGGTTCCCATTGACCTGATCAAACCATTCCTCGATAGACTTGAGAAGAAGGAACACTAGGGGGATACCTCAATTACTAACCACCTCAAACTCACGACAAAAAACAGACTCAGGCTCCTTGTCCTCTTTATCATACTGGGATTTCTTCTCATATGGCTTTCATATGACCTGGGGATAATCCATGTCCTCATTAAAATCGAGAAGTTCTTTTCCAGCGAAGAAAAGATGCGGGCCTTTGTTGACTCATTTGGTCCCCTTGGCTTTATTGCCTTTATCCTCTTGCAGGTAACGCAGGTGGTAGTAGCACCCATACCCGGCGAAGTCACGGGACTCTTGGGAGGTTTCCTCTATGGTCCCATTCTTGGTGTGATCCTTTCCACCATTGGTCTTACTATCGGTTCGTATATCGCGTTTGCCCTCGCCCGTACATTCGGAAAGCCGTTTGTGGACAAGTTTGTGGACAAGAGGTTGATGAGGCGCTTTGATTATCTTCTCCATCATAAGGGAGCGTTCCTGGTATTCCTTCTCTTTCTCATTCCAAGCTTGCCTAAAGACTATCTCTGCTATATTTTAGGGTTGGGACGCCTGTCCACAATGGAATTCCTTGTCATCGGCGGAACAGGAAGACTTTTCGGCACAATCCTTCTGACGCTCGGTGGTGCGTACATACGCCACCATCAGTACATGAGATTTTTTATGCTCGGCGGTATTGCAATAATCGTAGTCTTCATTGCCATGGTATACAGGGAAAAAATCGAAAGACTTTTTAGAAAGTGGCATATTATGAAATACAAAAAAACAAAGATAAAGAGGGCACAACAGAAGCAACTAAAGTCAGAGGAATAACCATGTTCAAAGACCTCGGCCTTATGGCCCGCGCTGTCGTATAAAGGGGTACAAAAAACTTTCTCGGCCACCGATTATAAAAATATTCTCCTGAACCCGAAGAATACCGGAAACTCAGCGCACACTTCCAAAGCTAAGAAGCCTTTTTCATGAGATCTTCTGCCTGCAAAAAATGCCTAAAAAAAAACAAGAAATGTATAGAAATTAGTTCTTGATGGTGTCATAATTAAAAGAATAGCCATGAAGCAGCACTTGAAGGCAGAGGTGGTAAGTCTTCAGAATAAGAGAGTTTTATCGGATCTCTGACTACCACCCTTCGAATAAAATCACGAGAAAGTTCTTCCAAAGGGAGGTGATAAAGGCTTATGTATCTGACGAAAAACCAACTTATCCATAAGTAAGGGGAGGGATATGGCTTTGCCGTTATATGTCGAGGCATACCAAATAGTGAAAAGACTAATTCAAACTAGAAAGGAGAACACAATGGAAAACGTGTCAGTTTACCCAAGGGAAGGAAGGAGACAGTTCCAAAGGAGGCCATATGAAAAAAGCATTAACTATTTCCTGGTCACTCCTGAATCAGACAGACAGAGCAGATTGGACTTGAGGGGAAAGACCTTTGAAATAAGTGATGCAGGGGTGGGTATAGAAACAGGGTACCCGCTGACACCAGGATATACCGTAGTATTAAATGGTGGCATAGACAAGGCAGGAATAGTAAGGTGGTGCAACAATATCAATGGCAGTTATAGGGCCGGCATTCAGTTCAAAACAGATATAGATTACGCTGCCTACCTTGACGGAGAGGCCCAAAAAGGCACCTCTCACATTGCAGAAGAGGCGGAACGTTACCGCAGGCTACTGGATGTGGCGACAGAACAGTTCAACAGGGAACTGATCGCTATAGAAAAGAGATGCTATAACCCGAATGAAAATCCAGAGGAACTCCTGAAGACGACCCAAAATGCACTTGATGAGGTACTGGCAGCCTGCGCTGAATTTGAACTTGGGGTTAAGGACAGGGACATTATACGTAATGCGAGGGTCAGGTTCCGTGAGAAGACTAATCCCATCCTCTCAAAGAGCTATTTCATAAACCGCACAAGGACATGGCCCCAGGGCTCCCAGGGTGACCATAAGACGCTGGAGTTACTGTACAAAAAGGCACCTCAATCTGAGGGGATAGGATATTATCTAGACCTGTGTGCCCTAAAGACAGCACTCGCTGAAGGGGTAAGGAACAGGATAAAGATGCTCGAAGGTATGCTTGGTGATGAAATCCAGAAGAGGCAAATGCCGTTCGCCATGAATATCGGATGCGGTTCCTGTCGTGAGCTCATGGGGATAGCGCCTGAAATCATAGAGTCTGGAGCACGCATCATCTGTATAGACAATGATAATGATGCCCTTGCCTATGCGCAGGACCGTCTCGACTATGTAGGAATTCTCCCGCAGGTGGTGCTTAGGAAATACAATGTGCTCAGAATGTTTGATGACGAGACGAACATGGTGGAATTTGGGAAGCAGGATGTCATTTACAGTGTCGGCCTCTTCGATTACCTTCCCGATGACTTCCTCGTGAAGCTCTTGAGGGCTCTTTACAACCTTCTGAATCCAGGGGGGAAACTTATTGCAGCATTCAAGGATGCGAACAGATACAGGTCTCAGGATTATCACTGGCTTGCTGACTGGGACGGGTTTTTGCAGAGAAATGAGAAAGAGTTCAGGCGCATCCTTGCAGGAGCGACAATTTCCTCATCAGCCATAGAGGAGAAGCGCGAGGAATCAGGGGTAATTGTGTTTTACACAATTACAAAATATGCGTCATAGGGTATCCCATTCACCGTTTCTCCTGCGGTAAGACCTTTCATGGTATACTAGAGGCCGTGAAAGAGGGCCGCTTAGCAGGCAAGGTTGCGCTTGTTACGGGAGGAACAAGGGGAATTGGACGTGCAATACTTCTTGCCCTTTGCAAAGAGAGCGCGGAGTGTGTATTTACCTACACGAAAAATTGCGAACTTGCGGAATCTGTCGTAAAGGAGCTTCAAGGGTTGGAAAGGCATGCACTTTCCGTTCAACTTGATGTGAGGGACTTCGAGGGTGCTAAGCTCTTCGTGGAACGCGCAAAGTCAGAGTTTGGGAAAATTGATATCCTTGTAAACAACGCAGGAATTACCCGCGACAAGTCCCTCATTATGATGACGAAAGACGACTGGTCAGAGGTGATTGATACTGACCTTACCGGTGTTTTCAACACCACCCGCGCCTGTATAATCACCTTCCTGAAACAGAAGAGCGGGAACATCGTCAACATCTCATCAATGAGCGGAGTACATCCCCTTCCGGGACAGGTAAACTATGCGGCGGCAAAGGCAGGAGTGATAGGTTTTACCAAGTCGCTGGCCAAGGAAGTGGCGGCTTATAATATCAGGGTGAATGCAGTTGCGCCTGGCTTTATCTCATCTGATATGACTGCTTCGCTGAATGAGAACTACAGAAGACGTCTGAATGAGATGATTCCGGCAGGAAGATTTGGAACCCCTGATGAAGTGGCTGAGGCAGTGCTTTTCCTTCTGAGCGATGAATCAAGATACATAACAGGAGAGGTTATTCAGATAGACGGCGGTCTCGGGCTATTAGGGTAGGATGGAGCGAACAGTTGTAATCACGGGAATAGGGGTGGTATCACCCATTGCCATTGGAAAGGATGCATTCTGGGACGCCCTCATCCAGGGCAAGACAGGGTTTAAACTAATCACTCTCTTTGACACGTCTTCCTTTCCTGTTCATATTGGTGGAGAGATAACGGATTTTGATCCGATACAATTTCTTGGGAAAAAAGGTCTGCGCGAATTGGACAGAAGTACAAGGCTGGTATGTTCTGCTGCAAAGCTTGCCATTGATGATGCCCGTCTTGAGATCACGGATCAAAATACTTTTTCCATGGGTGTCTCCATAGGGACAACTTTTGGCAGTCTTCACAGTATATCACAGTTTGACCGTGTAGGTCTTACTGAAGGTCCACGATTTGTGAATCCTTCCCATTTCCCCAATACGGTCCTTAACTCGCCCGCAAGTCGAGTTTCCATACGTTTTAATGTGAAGGGCTTTAATACCACCATATCAACAGGCTTTTGCTCCAGTATCGATGCAATCTCCTATGCTGCTGACTTCATAAACCTCAACAGAGCAGAGGTGGTTCTCGCAGGAGGAGTGGAAGAACTCTGCGAGGAGACATTTCTTGTCTTTTCCAAGCTCGGCTATCTCTCGGGAACAAACGGCTCAGAACCCATCTGTTGTCCTTTTGATGCAAGAAGAAATGGAACAATTCTTTCCGAAGGTGCTGCAGTTTTGGTTCTTGAAGATTTAACACATGCCCTTAACAGAAATGCAGAAATCCTTGCTCTAGTCAAAGGATATGGGAATGCCTTTGACCCGTCAACTGAGAAAGCTCCTAGTGAATCAGGAGTTGGGTTAGAAAAGGCTATTACCCTTGCGCTCAAAGATGCCGCTTTATTTACCGCAGACATCGATTGCATATGTTCCGGCGCCAACTCCACAAAAGGTCTGGACAGAATGGAGACACGCGCCATAAAAAAGGTATTCGGAGATCATGCCTTTAATATGCCCGTGAGTTCAATAAAGTCCATGGTAGGGGAAGCGTTTTCCGCCTCAGGAGGGCTCTCTCTGGCAGCCGCAGTAGGAGCATTGACAAAGGGATTCGTTTCTCCCACAGTGAATTATCATGAAAAAGACTCTGAATGTGATCTTGATTACGTCCCCAATCATGCGAGACAGAAGACCATTCGTAATGTTCTTGTGACATCTTCGGATCCTTTTGGGAATAACTCAGCCATGATAATTGGAAGGTTCGAGAGGTAGAAAATGCAACTTGATTTTGAAGAGATAAAAAAACTCATTCCTCAG
>DASPUA010000182.1:0-4231 GCA_035623135.1 Thermodesulfovibrionales bacterium
ACCCTAATGATTGGTCCTACACAATTAATAAGGAGGTCGAGCAAATGGATGCAAGAGCTATCATTACTGAATTAATAAAGTCCTTGGGGGAGTGGCAAACGTGGATAGTAGTTCCAATTATCAGTTTAGTTGCTGGTGCACTCGGAGGTTTTGCTAAAAGGCTAACATCACCACCGGAGGATAGGACCCCCGTTTTAGGTTATCTAGTAGTTGGAGCTGTTGCGTCCGTTGCAGTTCTTTTCGTGTTGATACCGTCGGAGGGTGTGAAATTACTTGCCCAATCTCTCGCTGCAGGCTACGCGGGAAAGGCGATTCTTGATGCCCTGGGAGAAAGGGTCAAGACAGCGCTCGCAAGGAAGGAAACTGCCGACGCTAAAGAAAAAGGGAAGCAGGCAACTGAGGCTGGAAAGGAGGCGGTTAACCAGGCTCAAACCCTTGCAAGTGTACTGGAGAAAACTTTAGCTGAGGGAAAACCAGGTGAGGAAACTCACGAAGTGTTAAGAACTTTATTTCCAGCAGATACCTTGAAAACCCTCGACAGATTACAACATGAGTTAGAACGTCTGGCAAGTGAGTTCCAGGGATAGCCTTTGAGCAAGCATGAGACGATAAAGAGAGGCAGGCTATCTTACGATGTTAAACCTGTGACCTAGTTTAAATAATTCATGGAGGATAAGAATGAATACGTATGTAATTAAAGGCCCAAGCTTTGTCTGGAAGGCTTCCCCGGCAAATATCCTTTCTACAAGAATGAAGTTATTTAGTGCAATTGTAACAGAGGAAGATGCGAATAAAAACCTTGAGAAGATAATTGACTATAATAACTTAAAGCCAATTGCTTTTTTGGATCAAGGGATTGCTGTTTCAAGACCTGTGGCTCACATTACCTTAGCTGATGGAGGCATGGCAACAGGCTTCCTTATATCACAGGATGTTCTGCTTACCAACTGGCATGTGTTTCCATCTGAAGAGAAAGTTCAAGGAGCAAAGATACGTTTTAATTACCAAACAGATCTTTACGGAAACTTCTTGCCTTCTGACGAATATGACTGTGACCCAGACAGCTTATTTAAGAATAATGAAAATCTCGACTACACTGTTGTAAGGATAAAGGGAACTCCAGGGATGAAATGGGGATTCCTTAAACTGAAGCCTATCGATATACAAATGGAAGACAAGATCAACATAATTCAGCATCCAGCCGGCGGACCAAAACAGATTGCAATGAATGACAACGAGGCAAAGTATATAGATGCAACCGTAGTGCAATATATCACAGACACGCTTCCCGGATCGTCCGGCTCTCCAGTGTTTAATGATAGCTGGGAGGTTGTAGCTTTGCATCACAGTGGTGGGAATATACCGGAACCCAGCACAAATTCTATCCACTTTAGAAATGAAGGGATCAGGATAGGCGCCATCCTCACAGATATGCCACCTTTCTAATATGATGGAACTAACCCAAAAAGTGCAGCGACTAATGTTCTCGCACGCTCAAAACTTTTCTCAAAAGTAACACATTAATATTTTTCTCTTAACCATTTAATTATTAATTATTGTGCAAAAAAGACCTTAAATTCCCCTGCAAAAAATGCCTAAAAAAAAGCAAAAAATGAGTAGAAATAACCTGTAACTTCCGTGATAATCAGACATTCTTCTTTAATCTTATTGCCTTAGTTATAGATGTCATTTCCTCGGTCAGTGAAGCGATGGAGAAGAAGACTATTCTTTTAGTGGAAGATGACAGCGTGATAAGGGACCTGCTAAGGGGCGCCCTTGAGCAAGAGTACCACGTCCTGGAGGCATCGACGCGTTCGGAAGCACTAAAGCAGATCGGAAAGCCCCTGCATCTCGCTCTCATTGACTATAATCTGCCCGACGCAGATGGCTTTGATGTGCTAAGAACCGTCAGGGAGGTAAAACCTGAAATTCCTGTTATCTTCATGACTGCGTACAGCACCGAGAATCTGGTCATAAGAGCCCTCAGACTGGGCGTGACAGATTTCATCAGAAAACCACTGAGTTTTGCTTACCTCAGAGGGAAGTTGTCCGAGCTCCTTGAGGGGAAAGACAATCAGGACAATCCTGATCAGGTGAGGAACAGCGAGGTGTTCGTCATGGATTGTATCGCCGCATTTATGGAGGAACATTATGACAAGGATCTGTGCCGCAACGAGCTTGCAGAAAAGGCGCATATGGAGAGGCACAAATTCAGCAGAGCGTTTAACGCACACTTTGGGAAAAGTTTCAAATCGCATTTAAATAGCATCAGGGTCACCAAGGCAGCTGAACTGCTCAAAAAGAATATTGACTTGAACATCACGGATGTGGCCATTTCGGTGGGCTACAACGGTGTTTCACATTTCGAGAAGGTGTTCAGGGAAGCTTACGGAATTTCACCCAGCAGATTCAGAAAAAATCATACGGGCTCACGTTCCGAAGTTTAGAATCCCGGCCTTCCAACATCATCCACTCTGATATTTCTTTCATTCAGCAATTCAGAAAAACCTGCCATCACACGATCTTTTTCTTTCGTCAAAACTTTTACCAAAAGTAACACATGGACATTTTCCTCTTAACTGGTTGATTTATTATTATTCAAAAAAAATACGTCACATGCTTCTGCAAAATATGTCTAAAAAAAAGCAAGAAATGTGTAGAAATTTAGTCGCAAATGTAGGAGAATTGTCGAAACCAAGGAGTATAAACCCAAAAAAGTGAGATCGAAAAATGAGATATGTTCCGACTTCTTTCAATCCAGGGCGGACCGAGACCTTTGACAGGCGGCGAAATTGACGACATTATCAGTCAACTATTTTGAAATCACCTCCTTCACTTGGAAAGTTGTTCTGTTTGTTAGCATAGTAAAAATGACCCGCAGCAGTTTATGAGTGGTTGCAAGAATCGCCTTTTTATAGGGTAGTCCCTCGGCCCTTCTCCTGAGGTAATATTCCCTGAAAATGTTATCCAGTCTGACAACGCATGCCGTCATGAGATAAGAAAGGTGCCTCAGATGCCTGTTGCCTCTTTTCGATATTTTGCTTCTCCCTTCGAATTTACCTGACTGATGGATAGACGGATCGAGCCCGGCGAAAGCGATGAGGCGCTTATACGAGGAGAATGCCTTGTAGTCGCCCACCTCTGCGAGAAACGCCGATGCCATCGTGTCACTGATACCTCCGATAGAGGTAATGATCTCTATGTCCTTGATCATCATAGCTTGACATGCTTCCACAAGGGCCTCCGTGATGCGCTCTCTCTGCTTCATGAGATGTTCAAGTGTTGCGTACTTCTCTGGAAGAATCAGCTCTTTGGCAATACTGTCGGTAGCCACTGATTCCTTCGCAGCCTTTATGAAATCCTCCGGATAAAAAGGTGGGGTCCTTCGTGCATCAGAAGGTGTCAGGGCCTTTTTCACTACCACAAAATCCGCGATCCTGACCAACCTAGCCGAGGGAAACTGCTTTATAATGTCGCGCATCGACTCGGAGAAGACGTTACAAAGAGATTCAAGCTCCGGGAAGGTGATCTGCAGCATCCTCTTGATGTCGTTCTTAAGCCCTGACATGAGGACCGTAAGGGATTCTCTCTCCCTTGCCAGGTCTTTGAGGTCCTGAAGGCTCTGAGACGGTTCAACCTTGACAAGGACATCCTTGTGCACCAGCAGGAACTGGGCGATCACCATAGCATCTTTCTTATCCGTCTTTGTCTTCCTCAAAGAAAGCTTTGCGAAATTCGCAATGACAAGAGGATTGATAACGAAACACGATATCCCTTCTGTGGCAAGGAAACACAGCAGATTGGTATGATAGCACCCCGTTGACTCCATCGCAGCCTTCAGCATGCAAAGATCCTTGCAATACGACTGTAGAGCGCCCAGGAGCTTTGAGAAACCCTCTGCATCCATCGTAAATTCAACGTAGAAGAGCGTCTTCCCTTTTTCATCTATCCCCTGGGCAGTAGAGGCATCCTTAGATACATCAATACCGACATAACACTTCGCCAAGTGAGCACCTCCTTGAACCAGTGATATGAAAAGACAGGAATGCCTCCCAACCAAACCTCCATCGTGACTAGGGCTCTCGGCCCAACCAACTTATCAGGGCTTTGGGAGGCAGGGAACACACTGAAAGAAGGGTTCTCGGACCCAGGTGAAAACCAAGTTCTCCTGCCTTCTCGGGGGACGGGTAAAACCCATCCGTCTAAAAGTTATACCATAAATCCAAAGTAG
>DASPUA010000183.1:0-13388 GCA_035623135.1 Thermodesulfovibrionales bacterium
CTCTCGCCCGATGACATTGACTATATCAATGCCCATGGGACTTCCACGGCGCAAAACGACCCCACCGAGACGCTCGCGATAAAAGAGGTATTCGGAGAACGGGCGAGAGAGATCCCTGTGAGCAGCAATAAGTCCATGCTCGGCCACACCATTGGGGCAGCGGGGGCAATCGAGGCGATCCTCACGCTTGTGGGAATCAACCGTTCGATCATCCTTCCGACCATCAACTACGAGTTTCCCGATCCGAAATGCAACCTCGATTATGTCCCCAACGAGGCGCGGAGAAAGGAACACCGCATCGCCCTCTCTAATTCCTTCGGATTCGGAGGGCAGAATGCATGTCTCTGTATCGGCAGGTACGATACGAAGGGGGACCAACCTGCGAGTCCGGTGGGCAGCCATGCCGCATGACCGTGTGGTGATCACAGGGGCAGGCGTCGTGTGTGCCCTCGCCGACAGTCCGTTGTCCCTATGGAATGCGCTCATTGCCGGAGGCCATGGAATCAGGCCCATAGAAGGTTTTGATGCGCGCGGCTTTGATTGCGCCTTTGCTGCCCGGGTGCACCGTCGCCACCCGGATGACCTGGGGATTGAACCAAGGGACACCCGCATTATGAATACCCATTCCTCCATGCTGATGAAGGCAGTACGTGATGCCTTTGCTGCGTCTGGCCTTGATGCGTCCCCGGTCCCGAGGGAGTCCATCGCGTTTTTTGCAGGCATGGGAATGGTTGATTACCGCGTGGAGGATCTTCTGCCTGCGGTCCTGAAATCTCTCGACACCCGAGGAGCGCTCGATTACTCTGTCTTTTATTCCGAGGGTTACAGGGATATCCATCCCCTGTGGCCTCTCTCGATGCTGAACAACATCAGCTTCTGTCAGGTAGCAATAGACCTGGACATCCAGGGAGAGAATACAGTGTTGTCCCCCCACGCGGACTCGGGCGCTCAGGCAGTTTCAGAGGCGATGAAGTGCGTTGAGGACCGAAAGTGTACTGCCGCCCTTGCGGCCGGTGTGAGTGAGACGATCACACCGCTTAGCCTTGCACGCGGCCTTCTCTCAGGCATCCTCAATACGAGCGCCGGAGCCGGTGAAGACTGCGTGAAGCCTTTTGATGTGAACCGAAAAGGGACAGTGCTCGGCGAGGGATGCGGTGTCGTAGCGCTGGAGCTGAGTTCAACAGCAGAGAAGCGGGGCATCGTTCCTCTCGCGGTGATGAGTGGCTATGGAGCCGCCTTTGGTCCCGAGACAGGACTCCCTGGGCCCTCAGTAAGGGCGCTCGTCGCATCAATGAAAAGCGCCCTCGCCCGGGCAGAGATCGGCCCCTCTGACATCGACCTCATCATCTCCCATGGCGAGGGAACCCTAGGCGGAGACAGGAACGAAATCGAAGCGATCCAGCAGCTCTTTTCAGAATCTCTTGGGCGTCTCAAGGTCTTCTCTTCAAAGGCTGCAGTGGGGCATCTGCTTGCCGCCGCGCCTGTCGTCGACCTTGTCCTGGGAATATCGATCCTCACAAGCGGCCTGATCCCGATGACGCTCCATACCCGCACTCCTGATCCCTCAGTGCGGTTTACCCTTGTCACCGGTGAGCCCATGAGAGCTGATGTGGGGAGGATTCTCATCAACTGCCAGAGCAGCGAGGGCCACGCTGCGTCACTTGTCGTTGAAGGCATCAGCCGGTAGGTCAGACCATGCGATTCCTGTTCTATGATTCGGTGACACAGATCGAGAAAGGGGCATCCATAACAGGGCTGAAAAGCTTTTCGCTCACCGAGGAATTTTTGAGCGGACATTATACGAAGAGGGCCGTCGTGCCCGGCGTGCTCCTGATTGAGGCCATGGCACAGCTCCTTGGCTGGCTCATCATCTATTCCCATGAGTTCATGCTCTCCACATTCCTGGCCCTTGCGGAGGATGTCATGGTCGCTCCAGACCTGAGGCCGGGTTTCACTGCCGAGATCCATGCCGAGCTCATCTCGACCTCGAAGAGGGACTCACTGGGAAAGGTCAGGATGTGCATCGGGGACAAGGAGATTGCTCGGGTGAACCGCATCATTTATGGCCACATCCCCAGGGTCAATCCCGAAGACCTCAGGAAGCTCTTCGGATATTACAGCGGCCTGGACGGTGCGGGCCAATGAAACGCCGGAGGGTCGTCATTACAGGCCTTGGATTGGCAACCTGCCTCGGTCTCTCCGTAGAGGAGAACTGGCAGCGCGTCCTGAACGGCGAGTCGGGGATACGGAAGCTTGCCTGCCCATGCTGCGACAGCTCGCCCATTCAGGCGGTCGGCGCCATACGGCAAGAGGATATGCAGACGATAGACAAGGAGTTCAGGGAAGAAACAGAGACCGAAGGAGAGGCAAAGACGCTCATCGCCCTCTGGGCAGCGCAGAAGGCATTGGACGATGCTGCCCTTGCCAGAAAGTACGGTGATCGTGAACGATACGGTGTCGCCCTTGCCTCGGGAATCGGGATCAACCGGTTAGAAGATATTGCACGATGGATCGGCAAAGACCGCGTCTTTGATATGGTCCGCTTTGGCAAAGAGCTTTCAGAGGTGCACAGGGAATCGCTCATAAGGAATGCGTCTCACCGGTCTTCTGCGCTCATCGGCAAGAAGTTCGGACTGCACGGAATGAATGCCACGGTGACTGCCGCCTGTGCGTCAGCCACCCAGGCCATAGGCATCGGCTACCGGGTGATCCAGAGAGGAGAAGCTGATGTCATGGCTGTGGGCGGCACTGATACGATGACCAATCCCGTCGGTCTTATCTTCTTTGTGCTCCTGAATGCCGCGTCCACCTCCCGCGAAGAGCCCGGAACCGTCTGCAGGCCCTTTGACAGAAAGCGCTCCGGTCTGGTCATGGCAGATGGGGCCGCAGTCGCGGTCCTCGAGGAGGAATCGCACGCACTCCGAAGAAAGGCGCGGATCTATGCTGAGGTCGCCGGATACGGGGCATCCCTCGACGCATACCAGCTCACGCGCCCTCATCCCTCAGGCCGGGGCGCGGTGCACTCAATGATATCCTCCCTTCTTGATGCAGGACTTGGCACTGATGAGATAGACTATATCAATGCCCATGGAACAAGCACAAAGCTGAATGATGTGGTCGAAACCGTGGCCATCAAGGAGGTCTTCGGAGAGCACGCATACAGGATTCCGGTCAGTTCGAGCAAGTCGATGATAGGCCACACCCTCGCAGCCTCGGGTGCCCCTGAATTTGTCTTTACCGTGCTGAGTGTTCAGCGGGATGAGATCCACCCTACGATAAACCTCTCGCAGCCAGACCCCAAATGCGATCTCGACTATGTTCCGTGGGTCATGAGAAGACAGACGGTCAGGGCCGCCATCTCAAATTCCTTTGGGTTTGGTGGTCAGAATGCATCGGTAGTTGTAAAAAAATACATGTGAGGGAGATCAATGAAGATAGATCTGACTGACAAAATAGCACTCGTGACCGGAGGTGCGCGAGGGATCGGAAGGGAGACGAGCCTCTGCCTTGCAGAGGCAGGTGCACGCGTCATCATCGATTACCACAAGTCGCAGGACGAGGCCGAAAAAGTGAAGGAGCAGATTGTCCGCTCAGGCCATGATGCCGAAATCTTTCAGGCGGACATAGGCGTGCCCGATGAGGTCGGGAAGCTCTTCGCATTCATCAGAAAAGACTATGGCCGGCTTGACATACTGGTGAACAACGCGGGCATCATTAAGGACAACCTCTTGTTGAGTATGACGCTCCTGGAATGGGAAAAGGTCCTGGATCTCAACCTGAGAGGGGCCTTTCTCTGCACCCAGCATGCCGCAGAGATGATGCTCTCGAGCCACTCAGGGAAGATCATAAACATTGCCTCCATCAGCGCCATCAAGGGAGGAAGGGGCCAGACGAACTATGCTGCGGCAAAGGGGGGGCTCATCGCCTTCACGCGCGCCTGTGCGGTCGAGCTCTCAGGAAAGGGGATACTGGTGAACGCGATCCTGCCTGGCGTGATCACGACCGATATGACGACGAGAGTGAGAAAGAGGGCGGGCGAGATGATTCTGAAGGAGATCCCCAGAGGAAGGCTCGGCGTGCCTGTCGACGTGGCGAACCTCGTCGTTTTTCTTGCTTCTGACAAGGCTGACTATATCACTGGGCAGGCAATCGTGATTGACGGAGGGCTGAGCATCTCATGAGTCGTATCCATCAGGGAATTGATATTGTTGACGTCGAAAAGTTCAGGGCTGTCCTCACCCATAATCCCGGACTTGCTGACGAACTGTTCACCGAAGGGGAACGGGAATACTGCCTGTCGAGGAGAGACCCCTCACTGCACTTCGCAGGCCGTTTTGCGGCAAAGGAGTCGTATCTGAAGGCTATGGGAACCGGTTTCCGCGGAACGGGTATTGATCATATTTTCCAGGAAATAGAGATCCGTGCAGCGAATTCGGGCAAACCCGAGATTGTGCTGCACGGCTGGGCTGCAAAGATGGCGGAGAGACGGAAGATATATCACTGCAGTGTCTCGATCTCACATGCGTCCCGGTACGTAGTGGCGTCGGTCCTGCTCACCGGTGAGTGAGATCGGAAATCGGAGGAGAGATGCGCTATTTGTTTGTTGACCGTATCATTGAAGTGAGGGCGGGGGAGAGGATCCGGGGGGTAAAGAACATCGCCATGAGCGAGGATTTTCTCGAATACCATTTCCCGCGAAACCCTGTAATGCCCGGTATGCTGCTGATCGAGGCGTTGGTGCAGCTGACCGGATGGCTGGAGGCTGCGTCGTCTGACTTCGGGAACTGGTTTCTGCTCTCAAGAGTACGGTCTTCCAAGTTTTACAGCTTCTCACTCCCAGGAGACCAGGTTGAACTCACAGTCGAACTCTCACCCCAATCAGGGACCGATACCAGGATCTATACAGGAACCGCAATGGTGGAAGGGAAGAAAAAGGCATCTGCCGAGTTCGAGGGTGAGATAATCCCCTTGGAGGAGATCGAGGATATCGACAGCCAGCGCCGATTCTTTTCCCTGCTCACAAGGGAAGGGATATGAGCAATAAACGGCAAGTAGTGATTACCGGCATGGGGCTGGTAACCCCCCTCGGTATCGGTGCAGAGGAAAATTGGAGGAACGTGCTGGCGATGAAGACCGGCATTGCACACGTCCCTGCCGATGAATTACCACTCTTCATGCAATATAAGGGCAGTGTCTCTGAAGTGATACTAGACAGGGATATCACTCCAAGCATCCAGCGACAGATGAAATTTCTCAACCGTGGCTCCTTCCTGGGATTCGCCGCAGTTCATGAGGCGTTCCTTCAGGCAGGGGCAGACCTTTCTGATACAGAGCCTGGCAGAAGGGGACTCTATATTGCATCAGGCGACCTGACAACGGCGGAGTGTCACTTCATGCATGGGGCCCTCAGCGATGCAACAAAGGATGCATGGCAGGCGATCGATCGCAAAACACTCAATGAGTCAGCACTCTATAAGGTTAACCCGTACTTCCTTCTCGAGTCGATCCTGAATAATTCCTTTACCTGCGTATCAGCGTTTCTCGAATGTATGGGTCCGAATACCTCGCTGGCGAGCCATTCTCCCTGCGGAACGCAGGCCTTCGAACTCGCATGCCGCAGCATTGCGGATGGTCAGGCGGATATTGCGGTTGCGGTGGGCTGCGGAAACTGGATAACCGAGCTGCCCCTTTACGAGATGAAGGGGCTCGGGATGCTCTCCTCCTGCCATACAGGCATACATTCCTACAGACCCTTTGATGCAGCAAGGGACGGTTTTATCGCAGGAGAAGGGGGCGCAGCCCTTTTCCTCGAAACTGTGGAGCGCGCTGAAAAACGGGGAGCAAGAATACTGGGAAAGGCGAAGGGGTTTGGAAACAGTATCGCCTTGTCCGATGACGACAGCCTCGCCATCCATCCTGAGGTAAGTGCACGGAGCATGAAGCTGGCGCTCGACGCAGCGGGCAATGACCTTAAAGAATACGCCTTTATCTGCGGGCATGGACTCGCCTCGGAGGAGGGAGACAGGTCTGAATTGAGATCGATCATGAACGTCTTCGCCGGCAAAAGGTCTGATATTCCAATATGCGGGCTGAAACCTTACACAGGTCACCTCGGCGCAGCGAGTGATATCGGAGAGATCATCCTCGGAATGCACTCTGTCAGACAGGGGATCGTGCCCGCCACACTGAACTTTGTTGAGGCAGAAAGGGACTTCCGGCATCTCAGAATATCGGGGGCCTGCCAGCCCTGTCATGGTTCCTCCTTCATGACCGTGAGCTACGGAGTAGGAGGGCAGTCGTGCGTTTCTGTGATTTATACCCTTTAGGTCCAGAAAGGGCCCTATCATCTTTTCCGGCCGTCGTAACCAATGACACAACATCATAAAAAGAAGAGGGGAAAAAGGCCTATCATACAGGTCATGGAATATCTGTTGGTCTATGGGCTCCTTTTGTGGTCGCGGATCATCCCCCTCCGTGGAATCCACATTATCAGCAATCTTCTCGGACGTCTCTTTTTTATCTTGGTGAGAAAGAGACGCGCCATTGCCATCGAAAATCTGAGGAACGCCTTCGCAGGAGAAAAGAGCGAAGGGGAAATACAGTCGATCGCGCGTGAAAGCTGCACATCCTTCTTCCTCACCTTTCTCGAAATCGCAAAGTTCCGGTACCTTTTCAGGCAGCCTGAAGCCTTCGAAGCATTGAGAAGGTCATCACAGGGGTTGGATGCGCTCTTCAGGAAGGCAAAGCAGATACACGATGAGAGCAAAGGCTGTATATTCGTGACACCTCATATCGGCAATTGGGAGCTTCTTCCCCATGTGAGTTCCATGATGGGCATACAACTTGCCGTCGTGGTGCGGCCTCTCGATAACAGGTACCTCGAACGGTTGATATTCGAGGACCGCGCTGAAAGCGGTCAGGTCATCATCCCCAAGAAAAATGCGTTCTTTATTCTGCAAAAGACGCTCCAGCAGGGAAAATCCATAGGCATGCTTCCCGACCAGAGCACGATGCGCGGTGTCCTGGTCGACTTCTTCGGTCGCAAGGCAACCACCACACCCGTTCCAGCCCTGCTGGCAGTCACGTATAAAAGGCCGATCGTCGTCGTCGCCTGCTGCAGGAAGCATGACGGGTACGGTTTTGAAGGATTCGTCTCCGACGCCCTCTGGCCCGGCGAATACACGAGCGAGAAAGAGGAGATCATCCGTCTTACGGAAGCGATGAACAGGGAGATGGAGAAGGTCGTCCGGACATATCCCGAACAGTACCTCTGGATGCACAACAGATGGAAAAGGTATAAAGGCAAGAGGGAATTGCTGACATAAGCCCCCTGATCCTTCTCACCAGGCAGCGTAGCAGGAGCTATTTTTGCCCCACAGGAAATGAGAAAACATTACGCGACCCTTAGATTGGTTAACCATCCGCTTCACTCCCCAGTGGTTCTATATGGACAACCACATCAACGACCGCCTTTATGTTCCCCTTTATTCTTTCTTCAGCAATGTGGGCTATCTTATGCCCCTCACTGACTGAAATATCAGGGCTCACGGTAACATGCAAATCTATAAAAATACAGCTGTTGGTGCCTCTCGTCCTGACTCTGTGACAATCAACAACATTATTTATCCCGCACACGATTTTCTTTATCTGTTGCGTATCCACCTGCCTCCGGTCTGCCAGAACATCCGCTGCTTCCTTGAGTATCCCTATCCCTGCCCTTGCCACAAGTATTCCCACAACTGTACCGACAATGGTGTCAGCCCTTGTGAATCCGAGCTTCATAAGAACAAGTCCTGCAATCACCCCTGTGGTTGCATAGATATCGCTTTTGGTATGCTGTGCATCGGCAATAAGAAATTCGCTGTTAAGTTTATTGCCCATCCTCTTTTCATATGTCGTGACAAAGATATTGACCCCGAGCGTTGTGATCATAATGAGAAAGCTTTCAGGAGTGACACTGACTCGCGGTTCACTCTTTATAGATTCATAAACCTGTTTGAATATCTCAAAGCAGGCCAGCGACATCATGACACCAATGAATATGGTAAAAATGGTCTCTATTTTCCTGTGTCCGTAAGGATGCTCTTCATCAGGAGGGTGGAAGGCAAAATATATACCGACAAATCCCATTATGTTCGATACACCATCAAACATAGAGTGAAACCCGTCAGCAGTAATCGAAACTGAATGGGAGAAGTATCCATAGCCTATCTTTGCCCCCGAAACACAGATGTTGCAAAAAAGGGTAATCCACAATACTCTTCTGATTGCTGCTGACCTGTCCGTGGTTTCTCTATCCATCAGCACCAACCCCGGCTATCTTGCAGGGATGGCCACATCATGATCTTCATATATCCTCTGTGTTGCTTTCTGGTCACATGCCTTGCAACCGGCAATCGCCACCATTAAACGTCTTTAAGAAATTATACCAGCTACTCCAACAATTTTCTGTCCGCCGCACCATTCGCTCTTGCCCCCAAAGATCCCGGCAGGGGAAAGGAGATTGTTCTGCCAGCCCTTTAAAATTTCAATACATTATCGTTTTATATATGACAATTATGTCAGTTATTTTAGGGCATCTTTTCTCTAACTGTCTGTTACTTAAAACTTTTGTGCTCATGGCATATGAGTTGCAAATATACGAACGTGGATAAAAGGAAACTCTTGAAATGAATATGTATGCCTTCGGGATGTCTATAGGATTTTATTTATTCATTCATTTTAGCAGGATAGCATCATTTGTCAGATTGTTATTTATGGTTATCTCATATGCCGGTAATTTTGCTGGTGCCAGGGAGATTTGAATTGAAAATTTCACGCTATGGTCATAATCCCGTAACATTATTTTATTAAGCTATAGGCATTAATCCAGGCAAGAAAGGGGGTACTACCATGAAATACATAGCGTGCGGAAGGGAGATGTGAGACAGGGGAACTCATTATGAGTGTTCTAACATTAAAAGAAAGGAGGGAATATGAACGCACTCGCAAAAGAAGCCAGAGAAAAATCGGATGCATGCCCTTATTGCGATGCCAAGGCTGATGTATGCAAAGCATCTGTGACATCACTCAAAATAGGGGCACTGGTGAGATTCAAACGCTGCAATAGCGAAAACTATGACAACTGTGCATTATTCTTGGCAAAGTGTCTCAGAAGCAGGTGGCAATACAATTACGGATTCTGACTTGATTCAGTTGTAGTCTTTTCATAGGATCCGCTTAATTGCTCAAAGGAGACTTTGGAGTGATATTAGCCTCTCTATCAGCTGTATCGTAACATTCAGTGAAGATGAGTTCGGTCACTTTTGCCTATCCCAGAGTCTCCGCTTGAACACCTCCCCCTTTTGACTAAAAAACAAAAATGACAGATAAAAACAGTGGCCGAGAGTGCATGTGCTATACTGATGCCTAGTCGAACAACCAGCCATCCACTAACCTCACCCACCGGAAAAAAGGCGGAATGCGTAAGCCCTTGAAAAATATGACGTGCCTGGAGGGATTCGACGAACCCTGACCCACTGCTTAGAAGTTATACCGTGCATGCCCCTCGGCATTCTCCCTTGTTCTCTAATGCTTGACGGTGTTTGAAAAATGGCAATGTTGAGGATAGCATCTTCCACGGTTATCCCCTGTTTTCTCCTGTTAACTGCACAATTACTGTACAGTGCTCAGGTCAGATTATGGCCTAAGTCCAAGGGTTATTGACTTTGGGTTCATATTTTGATAATTTTGTTTTTAGAAACTACTGTCAGCAATGTTGAAATTCTCAAATTAAATTCTTGAATGTAGGAGACCAATTATGAAAGAACACGAAGAGGTGGAACATTTAAAGAGATTACCACGGGTAGGACAAATAGTAAAAAGTAAAAAATATGGGACATTATGGCGAGTAATGGAAAAGCGGGAGGTTTGGCAAAGCGCGGATATAGATCGCCTTGTCCCCGGGATTTATCTTTCCTACTGGCGAATTAGGGAGGGCACGATGCCCGGTGTCGGAAAGCTCTTGGGTTACATTTATACCGCATACGACAATACGTTCGAAGCAAACTGGGAAATTGTTAAGTAATGAATATCAAACTATTAGCATCCACAGTCTGTTTTGAATTACTTGTTTAATAACTCCACTGTGGCATTCTGATAATAAATTGTAATTATATCCTATGTGCGAATGCATTTTCGCTCTCTGTCTTCCATAACATTGTAAAGTCGTGCGATCTTTTCCTCTCACCTGCGACTTTCACCCAATACTGGTCATGGCTATTTTTACGGTGTGCACCGACCCAACAGTGACACTATTATGAAGCATTAGTACTTACCGATAAAAACCTTTTTCCCCTGGAAGGCTAAGAGTGAGTAGTATATGTCGCGATCCGCGCGAGAGTATCAACCAATCTAGTAGCGGATATATAAGATATTACCTTGCGGTTCTTATTAATTTTAAGGGCCATTTAGCGACCCTGAAATGAATCCGAGACGACTTTGTTAAACTGTCAACAGACTGTAAGCATCTTTAGGGGGCACAATATCACGTTCTTGTCACCCCGATGTCCCTTTCGATAAAGCGTGCGCATACAAAGCAGAAGAAAGCAGCACAAATGATAGCAATGGGGGTGATCAGGAGTGCTGTTTGCAGTCCCCACATATCAGAAAGCCACCCGAGAATGGTTGGAGAGATTGCATCCCCCAGCGCATGGATGAAGAAGATGTTTATCGCAAATGCCATCGCACGTATTTCGGGTTGTGTTATCAGCACGATAACAGCATTCAGCGGCCCCGTATTGAGAAAAAGAAAAAATTCACCCAAGAAGACTGCAGACAGACATCCCCAGAGAGAAGAGGTAACAAAGGCATAAACCATAATCGGTATACCGATCATGAAGCCCCAACCGGAGACTACAAGGTACCCCTTTTTGCTTCTTTGCTGGAGGCGGTCCCCAAGCCATCCCCCGGCTAGGGTGCCGGTTATACCGGCCAAAACGGTAATAGCACCGAAAAGGGTATTCCCTTGCGCAACGTCTAACTGATGTACACGGTAGAGAAAAGTGGGAAACCACTGTGCCAGTCCGCCCAGGGCAAATGTCATAGCGGCCATAGCAACAGTGTTAGTCATAAATGAATGGTTTAGAATACGTCTATAATCCTTCCATGACTGCACGGTCCAACTTAATCGAGACACTATCTTATCTGTTCGCGGATCGCGGAGTAAGTGGAGAGGTATTACAAGAAGGAGTCCTGGTATGCCGACAATCAAAAAGGCTGCATGCCAGCCCATGTTTCGCCCTATTATTCCCCCCAGAACATATCCAAGAGCGCTGCCTACAGGGATTGCCAGATAGAGGGAAGAGAGAACCCGTCCGTGTTTTTCCCTAGGGAAGTAGTCAGCTAATAAAGCGGGAGCAACCGTTCCGAAACTCGCCTCTCCTATCCCGACTGCAGTTCTTGCCACAAACAGGGATTTATAGCCTTCTGCGAGAGCTCCCCCTACCGTTGCAAGACTCCATAATGCCAAGCCTCTTGACGCCAGTTTAACGCGTCCAGCGCGGTCGCCCAACAACCCTATAAGGGGAGCTGACATCATATAGCTAAACATAAAGGCACTGCCGAGAAAACCTAGTAGGGTGTCTGAAAGCTGAAGGTCGTCCTTAATGAGTGGGAAAACGGCATAGATGACTTGTCGGTCAATATAATTCAACATGTTGGCTGCGATCAGAAGGGCCAAGGCATAGCGGCTATATGATGCTGACATTGATGCCTGATTCATGAGCCTGTCACATATTATACACAGCAGCTAGGTCGTAGGGCGAGGCTTTTGGCCGACACTCACCATCGATATTTTGCAGGTAAGACCGACCACATCACAGGTATTCCGAAACGAAACTGCTGCTGGTTTCCGAAAGTAACTGTAACAAGATGCGTAAGTCGGCAGCGCAACCAGGATAAACAGAAAACATGACCTGCGCATTGCAATGCATTGTCATTCGTTCTATTGTGACCAACGACATCAGTGTTGAGCTTAGCTTGGAACTTCCTTTGCTGGCCAGAGCGCAGCAAGGGCGAGAGCCACCGCAATGCCTAACGATACTTCCACAAATCGGTGAACTGCGATTAGATATGGCGGTCTTCCTCGTTCTAATAGTATGACAATTGCGAGCGTGACGCCTGCGAATCGATAGGCACTCTGGTCCAGGCGCAGAATAGGGCAGACCAAACCGAGTGCAAAGATTGCAACGCCGAACACAATAATTCCAGGCTCACAATAGCTGGCAAGTAACCATCCCGAAGCCGCACCTACTGCAGTGCCGATAAAGCGTTGCTTTGAAACGGTCCATGCCGCTCCGAGCGTTGACTGCATTACAATGAGCGTTGTTATAGCCGCCCAGTAAGACTCCGGCATGCTTAACAAGCGCGCAAGAGCCAACGATGCGGCAGCCGCTATTCCTGTGCGAATCGAGTGCTCCAGCCAAATGCTTCCCAATGCCGATGAAAACCAACTCCTGGTCTTTAGGCGTGACATATCTCCTCCTTTGAGCGGCGGGGCACTCTGCACAATAGGCAATACGAACATAACTGCGGAACAAGGGTTGCACCGAGGGAGCCAAGATCGCTGGATATGGGTCGGGTCTCAGACATCGTCTGTGCCGCTAATATCTTTCATAAATACTGTCCTTACGGGATACGGAATGACTATTCCTTCCTGCTCGTACCTTTTGTGAAGCCGCATGATCACTTCATGCTGGATACTGGACTGACTGTCGAAATTTCTTGTGCGCATAGTCAGTGAAAACTCGATACGTGAATCAGAAAATCCGGTGTATTGCATAAATGGCGTAAACTCGGGAACACCGCCAGGTACCTCTTGCATGACTTCTTTCGCAACTTCGACGGTTATCGCTTCCACCTTCTTTAAATCACTTTCATAACTGACACCAACGTGAACTACGATAAAACTCTCCTCATGAGGCAAGGAATAGTTTGTGACACTCACAGAGGCAAACTTGGAATTTGGAACAACAATAATATTATCCAACTGCGTTCTGAGTTCTGTTTCCCTCCAAGTCATATCGGTAACATGTCCTTCCTCGCCGGTGCTCATTTTGATGTAGTCTCCCACTCTGAGCTTGCCCGAGGCGATAATATGAAGACCTGTAAAAAGGTTGGCCAGCGTGGTTTGAAGCCCCAAAGCTACCGCCAATCCTCCCACGCCCATTGCAGTCACCATCGGCGTGATGGATACGCCAAGTAAATCCAGTATTATTGTAAAACCGATGAGATAGACCACCAGCTTCATGATGTTTAAGAAAATAGTAAACCCGGCAATAGCGCCCTTTGTTTTTTCCATGTATATATTTATGAAACCGGCCGCAAACCTGGAGGCAATGATGGTGCCA
>DASPUA010000184.1:0-12938 GCA_035623135.1 Thermodesulfovibrionales bacterium
CGGTCAAATACTCGGTTCACAAAGAGGGTATAGAGTTCTTCCTCAATCTCTTCCAATGATGACCCCGAGATCAGGTCTATATAACTTTGCCGATAGTATTTCATCAGGCCAAGGAACATTGCGATACTAATGCCCCGCGCCCTGTGGCGTCGGGCCTCTTGGACACCAAAGGCTGCGATTTGGTCCTCGCCAACCTTTTCATCGGGATGTAGTTCAGGTGGTGCGTTATGCCTACGGATGGCAGAAATGAGGGTATCAGACAGTCCTTTGACGGAGATCCTCCAAGCCTCCGCGAGGGTCGAGGTATACATGGTATAGCCGCGATCTTTCGCGTAGAAAAGTACTCTGTGCATGAGCCAGTCTTCGTGGGTTGCAATAAGTTCTGAAAGCGGTTTCATGTTAAGGGGACCATCATCCTGCCTATCCTGTGTCATATACTCTCCTCGTGTATGATGTCTCTTACCATAATGATAAAGGTTCATCAACCCTACCCAAAACTCTATAGGGCAAGACTGATGCCAGTCTGGCAAGTGAGGCAGAAGTACACCATGTTACTCATAACTATGTGATATACAATATTTTATTTTTCATGGACTATTAAGGTCTCACATGAGAAAATATTCTCATATTGTGCATTGTGGTCAAAACCAGGACGGTACGACCGGAAATCGGTCAAGTTCAAAAGTCCAGGCGACAGAAAACGAATACATGCTATAATGGTGCTCATCAGGGTGCCTCAGATATAAAACACATGGTAAACAGAAAAAACAGGGACCTCGCCTATCTCTCCATCGTTCTTTTCCTTGCGTTTTTTCTTACTGTTTTCACGCTCATTTTGAACCTTGGGCATACCCGTTGGGAGTTCCTTTCTTCGTACGTTCGGTATCCGCTCACAGAAGCCCTCATTGATTTTAATTTTCTGTTTTTATTAGGACTGCTGTTTGTGTTGTATCGTCGCTGGAGAAGGGAAAGGAGTGCGCGCAAGAGCAGTGAGGGAACGCTCCTTTCTTTGCAGAAGGCTGTTGAGACCATGCAGATAGGCGTAACGATCACTGACCGCAAGGGGAAAATCATTTACATCAATCCTGCTGATGCGGAGATGCACGGGTACCGCGTGGAAGAACTGATGGGCAAGGACGCGAGAATGTTTGCTCCCCCTGAGATATGGAAGGCAAAGTCCCCGCAGCCAATGCTTACGAGATTTCGACGTGAGACTCTGAATACGAGGAAAGACGGCAGTACGTTTCCCGTGCAGCTTATGTCGGATGTAGTCACGGATTCCGAGGATGAGGTTTTTGCGGTCATCACCACGTGTGAGGATATTAGCGAGCGCAAGAAGAATGAAGAGACCATAAATCAATTGGCTTTTTATGACCCCCTCACAGGCCTGCCGAACCGTTCGCTGTTTAATGACCGTTTGAATCAGGAACTGGCAAAGGCACGCAGACATGAAGAGTTGCTCGCACTGATGTTCCTTGACATTGACCGGTTTAAGGTGGTGAACGATACCCTGGGGCACGCGGTAGGTGACCTCCTGCTCAGGGAAGTGGCGCAACGGCTAAAGGGCATTATCCGTGAAGGAGATACAGTCAGCCGCTTTGGAGGCGATGAGTTCGTCATGATCTTTCCAGATACCACTGGCGCAGAGGACATTTCGGTCATTGCGGAAAAGATCCTGAGGAATTTGTCTGACGTATATATGTTGAATGGGACTGACGTTCATATTACGGTGAGCATTGGCATAAGCGTATTCCCTGACGATGGTAACGAACAGGAACTTCTTGTGAGGAATGCCGACACTACAATGTACTTTGCCAAGGAACAAGGAAGAAATAACTACCAATTCTACAGTGCGACGATCAATGAGAATGCTTTGGAGAGGCTTATCCTGCAAAGCCATCTCAGGAAAGCAAACAACAATGAATTCATTGTACACTACCAGCCCCAGGTGGACCTGAGGAGCGGCAGGATTTCCGGCGCAGAAGCACTTGTCCGCTGGCAGCATCCTGAGTATGGTCTGCTGAGCCCTGTTAAATTTATTCCTCTTGCAGAAGAAATAGGGCTCATTTCGTCCATCGGGAAGCACGTATGTTTTACCGCCTGCGCTCAAAACAAAGCCTGGCAGGAAGCAGGATTTTCGCCCTTTTGTATGGCCATCAATATTTCCATGTACCAATTCAATCAAAAAGACTTTATCAAGATGCTGAAAGGTGTGTTGGATGAGGTGGGACTTGCGCCTGAGTACGTGGAACTGGAATTGACTGAAAGTATTGTGATGCAAAACCCAGAACAGACTGCATCAACACTCAATGAGCTGAAGGCCCTCGGAATACACTGCGCTATCGATGATTTTGGCACAGGGTATTCCTCGTTATCTTATTTGAAGAACCTCCCCATAGGGAAACTGAAACTGGACAAGTCTTTTGTGAATTCCCTTACTAAGAATCCCAACGATGACGCGATTTCAAGGGCGGTCATTTCTATGGCGCACAGCCTGAACTTACGGGTGGTTGCCGAGGGAGTGGAGACTGCCGAGCAGCTGGACTTTTTACGCGCCCACCAATGTGACGAAGCGCAGGGATATTTTTTTGGCAAACCTCTGCCCGCAAGGGAATTCGTGCAATTGCTCATTACGGGGGGTGAACAACACCTTGGGATTCCCTTCCCGATTGAACAGTGATGTCCGAGTTTCTTCCCTGCATGGATTCGTTTCCTGTCAGATAAAGAGACTGAGCGGGGTAGTCGTGGCACAGGATATCTGAGACGTGGTCTCTAGGAAGTGCTGAGGGAGTTGCATTGTTCCTTTAAGATGTACTTTAATAATACCATCCTCAAAAATCATTAGAGGGGTTATGAGCAGTGGATAGAATACTCAACAAAGTCCAGGAGCTTGCCTTGCTTCATGACAAGGTCGACCCACGAATTGTCAAAGATAAGAACATTAAACTGGGCCTCAGGAATGAGGATGGCACAGGCGTCTTTGTGGGCATTACGAGCAAGGGCCAGGTAATCGGCTATGAGAAGGTCGCCCATGGCGATGGTATTGAGCAGGTCAATCCCGTACCGGGAAAGCTCTTCTATTGCGGGTATGACGTTGTGGAGCTGGTCCGAGAAAAGGAAAATGAGGGTCGGTTCGGTTTTGAGGAGACCGTCTACCTGCTCCTCACTGGTGAACTTCCGTCAATGCAAGACCTGAAGGCCTTCTCCCAGCTGTTGGGAAAAAAACGGGCGCTTCCCGCTGAAGTAAAACAGATGATCCTCAGCAGGCCCTGTCACAACGACCAGATGGGGTCTCTCCACACCATCGTGTCGGCGATGCACCTGTTTGACAAACACCCGAATTCCATTGACATGAATGATGTGACGCGGCAATGTATCGAACTCATTGCACAATTTCCGACCATTATCGCCTATAACTATCTTACGTCGACGATGGAGAAAAAGTCTGTCACGCAATTGAGAGAGCCGGAGCCGCAGCTGAGCATGGCCGAAAACTTTCTGCACCTGCTGTTGGGCGAAGTGCCTGACAGGGCCACCGCGGAACTCTTTGACACGATGCTGATTTTTCATGCCGAGCACGGCGGAGGGAACAACTCCACATTCTCGACCCGGTGTGTCTCATCATCCGGCGCAAATACCTATATGGCGCTCTGTGCAGGAATTGGCTCACTCTCCGGCCACCTGCATGGAGGAGCCAACGAGGCGGTTGTGAGAATGATCCAGGACATGAAGCACAAGGTAACGAATTGGGAGAGCGATGACGAGGTGTCAGAGTACCTTGGAATGATCTTGGACAAGAAGGCCGGTGACAGGTCAGGAAAGATTTACGGCCTGGGACACGCCGTGTATACCGTCTCAGATCCCCGGGCAGTATTCCTGGATCAGCGGGCAGGGACGCTCGCAAAGGCGGCCGGACGGGAGGAGGAGTTTTCGCTTTATAAGAGGATTGCGCGTATAGCGCCGCGGCTTGTGAAGGAAAGAAAGGGAAAGGTAGTCTGCACCAATGTGGACTTTTACTCTGGTTTTGTGTATCAGTGCATGGGCATTCCTCAAGAGCTCTTTACGCCGATCTTTGCCATGGCGCGCGTGGCAGGCTGGTCCGCACACAGGATCGAGGAGATTGTTCAGGGCCGGATTATAAGACCTTCCTATGTCACGTCGTTAAAAGGCAAGAAGACTTACATCCCCCTCCCCAACCGCTGAGCGCCCGGTGCAGATAGCACAGTAAAGGGCACTTTTCCCTCGAACGCAAGGGCGACCACCACGATGAGCTATGGCAGCCCTGGAGAATATGGGCTACAGCCAAAACGCTCCGGTGGCTGATAGGAAGGAACGAGTTCGTTTCCACCCGTAAGAAAGCAATCCTTGTCTGCCTGGGAGGCCTGCACCTCGTCGATTAATCTCATCATCTCATAGAGGGTCTTTGCCAGGAAGGCGGATACCTTCAGTCCCTGTACCGGTATCCCCCTCGTATACCATGTGAAGAATTTCCGGAAGTGAACGACACCGGTCTTTTCACCGTAGAAGGCGGCATTCGATGCAAGATGCTCTTTCATAATTCTGGTAATATCGCTGACATCGGGGCTGGAAGATACTGTCCTGCTCTCAAGATACTCCATTGTTTTGGGAAATATCCAGGGATTGCCGAGGGCTCCTCTTGCCACAGCTACGCCATCGCATCCGGTCTCTTGAAACAGTCTCTCGATGAAATGTGGTGTAAGGGCATTTCCACCTGCAATTACTGGTATTGCCACTGAATCTTTTACCCCCCCTAGTATGTGGTAATCTACCTCTCCGCCGTATCCCTGCATTTTCGTTCTTCCGTGTATAAAAAGCCCGTTCACTCCTGCGTCCTGTGCCCGGAGTGCAATCTCTGTTGCGTTGACCTGTGTCTCATCCCAGCCTGAGCGTATTTTGAGCGTGACAGGGATACCGCTCTCTTTGACCATACACCCCAGGAGGCTTTGAAGTTTTGCGGGCTCTCTGAGCAGGGCAGCACCTTCCCCTCTCGACACCACCTTCTTTACCGGACATGCTGCATTAAGATCTATGAGATCAAAGGCATATTCTGAGAGAATATCCAGCGCCCTTTTGATGCGTTCCGTATCAGCCGCGAGGATCTGGACTCCCAAAGGCCTGTCATCACTTGTGGCGTCAAGCATCTTCAAAGTATTTTTGCTTCCGTGGGTGAGGGAACTGGCGCTTATCATCTCGGTGAATGCCAGTTCGCATCCAAAGGACCTGTTGATCAGACGGAAGGGCAGGTCACTTATCCCGGCCATGGGAGCAAGGACGAGGGAACTAGGAACCTTCAGATCTCCGATGGAAAGCATGTCCTATATTATACACGACACAACGGGGGGAAAGGAGAGAGGCTGATCATGGAGTGAGGCCCTTGAACCAGCGGGGCTATTTCTTATCTTTTTTCGAAATATACCAGAGCGCGGCTGCGCCGGTGAGCGTCGCTGCCCCGGTTCCAATACCAATCTTCCACATCATTTTTCGAGTTTTGATCCTTTTTTCCCTTATCCTTGAGTATCTTTGCGCAGCCTTTTCGCAGTAATCCATATCTTCTTTGTGGAACCCGAACACCTGGGTGAAAAGACTTGTTCTCTCATCTATTACCGATTGGAGCAGGGACCAATACTTCACCCTGTCAAGAGACGCTTTTTTCTTCCTTAAGTCATTTTCTTCTGAAATGGTGTGTATAAACCGCTCCAGCAGGTCCTTGTCCGCACCCTTATAGATGGAAAGCGCCGGATCTCCGATCCTATGGAGGATCGGCCATTGACAGGTCTCCTCCAGCCTGTAGATTTCGGACCAGGACATTTTCCCCGCCATCCTGAGGATGATAATCTTCTTAACTGAATCATAGAACTTTCTTAATTCTTCGTCCTTAAAATCAGTCCCCTTAAAATTCGCCGAAAATTGTACGAACGTTATCACCCTCAGTCTCCTCGCATTATGCAGTCGACTCTATTGTACCATGCCCTGAGGATAGGGAAAGACATTTTTTGTGGGGTGTGTTGGTATAATTATTCGGGAGAGATTATGAAAAAAGACGTGGTGATTATCGGGGCTGGAGCGGCTGGCCTGATGTGCGCACTCACTTCAGGCCAGCGCAAACGATCAGTGCTGGTTCTCGAACACACAGGGAAGATTGCGAACAAGGTGCGCATTTCAGGAGGAGGAAGGTGCAATTTCAGCAATCTCTCCATGAGCAGCGGTTATTATGTCAGCCGTAATTCCCACTTTTGCAAATCCGCACTTGCCCGTTTCACCCCGCACGACTTTATCCTCATGATGGAGAAGCACGGTATCAGATATTATGAAAAGGAAAAGGGGCAATTATTCTGTAAAGGTAGTTCCGGAGAGCTTATTCGCATGTTTCAAAAGGAGTGTTCCGACGCCGGAGTAGATATCTTCACAGGTTGCCGCATTGACGCCATAAGGAAAGAAGGCTGTTTCATCGTCACAACGAATCTCGGGACAGTCGAATCCTCTTCTCTGGTCATTGCTACAGGCGGATTGTCTTACCCGAAGCTCGGCGCGACCGACAGCGGCATACGGATCGCCACGCAGTTTGGCCTTAAGGTCACCATGCTGAAACCTGCCCTCGTCCCGCTAACCCTTGGAAAAGAAGACCTGAAGAACCTTGGTGAATTGAGTGGCCTGTCCCTTGACACAACAGTCAGCTGTAACAAAACACTCTCCGATGGTAAAATCCTCTTCACTCACCGGGGGCTGAGCGGACCTGCCATTCTCCAGAGTTCCCTTTATTGGGAAAAAGGGGTTCCCCTGACTATCGATCTCCTTCCAGGGAAGGACCCTTATTCACTTCTTGTGGCAAGACGCGACTCTAAAATGAAAATAGAAAATCTTCTCTCCACCTATCTGCCCGGACGTTTTGCAAAAAAATGGTGCACACTCTCTATTACGCCAAAGGTGATGAATCACTACACTGAGGGAGAATTACGGGAAATTGCATACAGGCTCGGGCACTGGCAGATACTCCCCGAAGGGACTGAAGGATATGGAAAGGCAGAGGTAACTTTTGGAGGCGTTGATACTGAAGATCTCTCATCCAGGACTATGGAGACAAAAAAGGTACCGGGCCTCTATTTTATCGGTGAGGTTGTTGATGTCACCGGACATTTGGGAGGATATAATCTTCAATGGGCCTGGTCATCCGGGTATGCGGCAGGTCTATATGCATAATGAACATTTCTTGGTAAGAGAAGTATCACCGGATTTCCTTTTTGTCTTTCCGAGGGCGCTATTCCTTGGTAGCCAAGTGAGAAACGAAGCATGAAAGCAATTATCCTCGCCTCAGCATCTCCAAGGAGAAGGGATATACTCGAGAAAACAGGATTGAAGTTTACTGTAGATGCGAGCTGTTATGAAGAGAAGTTCACCTCAAAAATGGGACCAAGGGCTCTCGCAAGGTTCCTGTCCCTTCAGAAGGCACAGTCAGTAGCTGCCAGGCACAGGAACGCCCTTATCATCGCAGCGGACACACTCATTTTTTTTGAAGGGGAGGTGTTCGGCAAACCTCACACAAAAGAAGAGGCATTGCGGATGCTGAGGAGACTGAACGGGGGAGTGCATACAGTGGTTACGGGATTCACGATCATTGACACGAAAAGTGGAAAAAAAATGTCCAGGTCTGCGGAGACAATGGTCCACTTCAGAAGACTCACAACGAAGCAGATAGAGCCTTATATAGCGTCAGGTGAGCCTCTGGATAAGGCAGGAGGATACGCGATTCAGGGACAGGGAGCGTTCCTCATCAGGAAGATTGAGGGCGATTTCTTCAATGTGGTGGGACTTCCACTGAGGATGGTAATCCAGGGCCTGAAAGAATTCGGGGTCAATATCTCCCTGAGCAAAGATAGTTCAGGAATAAAAAGAGGCTGACGTATTGACATTCATTCATTTAGCTTTGATCTATCCCTTGAAAAATATCCGGTTTGTCGCTGGCGATGCCATCCACCCCTTTGGCACTAAACTCCCTTGCCTCTTCAGGTTTATGCTCTCGCTCCGCGATGACCCACCTTCAGAAACATGGGACTCTCCCTTCCTTGCATGATTTGCTCCCTATTCATTTCCTTTGAGATTCAGGGACAAGAACAAACATTGCAAAGCCGAATGCTTTACGGAATAGACACCACAATACCCATTCCATATTACTTCCAATATAGATGATTCATGCCTCGGGGAGCAATTTCTTACCTTGGGGTAAGGGGTCTTCATACTTTTTTCATGATTCCAATGTATTATTTAATTAGAGGAATAAGGATGATGAAAAAGAAAGAGGCAATTATGGGCCGTATTATCAACAAAATACTTTTTATAGGAGTGATGGTGACAATGACATTCTCGCTCGCAGATGCCGCAAATCTCGAAAAGGCGACTTTTGCAGGGGGCTGTTTCTGGTGTATGGTTCCGCCTTTTGAGAAGCTCGAGGGTGTGAAGGAAGTGGTGTCGGGCTATACAGGCGGTCACAAGGACAATCCGACCTACGAGGAGGTCTCCTCAGGAAAGACGGGCCACGTTGAGGCAATTCAGGTGACCTTTGATCCCTCAAAGATATCCTATGAGAAACTTCTCAATGTCTTTTGGCATCAGATTGACCCCACTGACCCTGGGGGACAGTTCGTGGACAGGGGGGCTCAGTACCGCTCTGTGATTTTTTACCATACTCTTGGGCAGAAGGCACTGGCCGAGAAATCTAGGGATGAACTCCAGAAATCGGGCCGCTTCAAGAAGCCTATTGTCACAGAAATCCTCACTGTGGGGAAATTCTATCCTGCAGAGGAATATCACCAGGATTACTACAGAAAAAACCCCATCCGGTACAAGTTTTACCGGTACAATTCCGGGCGCGACCAGTTTTTAAAAAAGGTTTGGGGGGAAGAAAATATCTCCTGGGATCCGGAATCGCAGAGCACAGGGGGGAAATGGAGAACATTTGTGAAGCCGTCTAAAGAAGAACTGAAGAAGAGACTCAGCTCCATGCAATACAAGGTGACCCAGGAAAATGGCACAGAGCCTGCCTTCCATAATGAATATTGGAATATCAAGCGGGATGGGATTTATGTGGACATTGTTTCCGGAGAGCCCCTCTTCAGCTCTTTGGACAAATATGATTCAGGTACCGGTTGGCCGAGCTTTACAAAACCATTAGAGCCGGGCAATATCACGGAGAAAGATGATTGGGGTTTTTTCACAAGGAGGACTGAAGTGCGGAGCGTGCACGGGAACTCCCATCTCGGCCATGTCTTTACTGATGGACCTAAGCCCACAGGACTCCGTTACTGCATGAACTCTGCTGCCCTCAGGTTTATCCCTAAAGAAGACCTTGAAGAAGAGGGCTATGGAGAGTACCTGAAGCTTTTCAGTAAATAGTAGGTGCATGACCGTTTCATACCTACTATAATCCGGGGGTCTCACCCATTACTCGTTTACAGGAGAGGAAGGTGTCTGAAGAAATAGTGCTGCACCTCCATGGGTTCGCGTCTTCTGCATACTCAGCAAAGGCTCGGTATTCTGAAAGCATGCTCCAATATGCAGAGGATAGAATTGAGATTCCCCTTATTGCGTGGTAGCATTTAGATGGGTTTATCAAAGTTTTCGATGGAGAGTGGACGGCAGACAAACAGAAAGGTCCATCTATGGGGATAAGACCAAAACTCAAAATAGTCCTTAAGTGCGACTCCATAGGGAGTATGGAAGCCGTGGCCCACGCGCTTTCGGAACTGCCTCTTCCCGAGGTTGATGTCACGATCATTCACCGGGGGCTGGCTGCGGTCAATAAATCTGACGTTTTACTGGCCGAGACCGCCAGCAGACTCATTGTAGGCTTTCAGGTGGGTGTTCTCCCTGAAATGGGTAGGGTACTCAAGGAGCACCGCGTTGAAGTGCGGCTCTATGAGGTGATTTATTCATTGACCGATGATATCAAGGCAATAGCGGAAAGCCTCATCCCTCCTGTGGCGGAGGAGCAGGTAATTGGCTCTGCCAGGGTAATCGCCTTATTTAAGAGTACTCGAAAAGGGATCATTATAGGATGCGAAGTCCTTGGGGGTTTTTTGTCAGTCGGCCAAAGGTTCCGGATTATTTCTGCTATTGGCCCCATTTATGCAGGTACGATAGAGTCGCTTCATAGTGGACAGAGCGTTATACAGAAGGCGATGCCGGGATCAGAGGTGGGTATAAAAATAAAGGACTTCAATAAGGCACACATCGGAGACCTTGTGGAAAGCTTCCGTCATCTTCCTCAAAAGGTTCGCCCCTGGGAGCCCCTGGGGCAAATCATTCGGAAGTAGTGAAAAAGGAAAGGGAAATACCTATCCGCTCTAAGGCTGCTCTCTTTCCACTACGCGCTTATGGTGAAAGGGGCTTTATTTTCAGCTTCTATAATTTTGTGCGGGTTCATAAAAGCCTCAGAGTAAGCCCCGCCATGGCTGCTGGCGTGACTGATAGATTATGGACTATGGAAGACATCGTGAATTTAATCGACAAGAAATCAAACTGAGACACTACCGGAATAATAAACACCTCGATTTTTGTACTGTCCCTGGTGAACACAAGCATTCTTATCTCCTGGAAAAGGTTGAATAACTGACGGGAGAGTTCGGGCCGGCACCGAGGATTCCTTTATTTTTTCCATTCCCAAGAGGTTCTGATAGAACTCTACAGCCTTATCTTCCTGTTTATTGATGATGCCGACATGGTCTATGAAAAGGTTAGCAGTGTCAATACCCTTCATATCCTGTAAGGCCTGCAGCTCTGGGCCCTGTCCAGTCCTGAGCAGACCTTGCCACAATCCTCTGATTTTGGATGGGGAAATTTGTGAAAACACCGTATGCCTGTGCAGACCACGGAGTCCTGACAGACGACCTCATTTCCCACCAAAGCCCTTTCAACCCAAACCTCCCCAGTGGTTCTGATCTCGCTCTTGTCCTTTACAATGATCCAGTAGGGTTGTGAGGAATCAGGATAAATGACGTGGTCTGGATCCTGAACCACAATTGTCTCACCGTTGGGTTTTTTCAGTACCACAAGGGTTTCTTTCAAGGTTGGCATAATGACCTCCATTAGCAGGGATGCCCCTTTTCTTATATCTTACTATACACCAAGCAAAAATCAAAAAAAAAGAGCATTGCAGGAGTACCCCGCTCAGGATAATGGATTATTATTTTTCTTTTCCCTCATCATCCATTTCATGAAGGAATGAGTGGGCAGCCAAGGCCGGATGGGGACATCTTTTCTTCTTTTTGAGTAAAATAGTGGTAACAACTTGTGATCGTGCGAGGAATCTATGGAACGAATAGCAAACTTTCTCTTTGAGGCAGGAATGCTCAAACGGACGCCGAGGACCGGTTTTCAATTTCTGGGCTCGGGTGCTGAGTCGGTAGCAGAGCATATATTCAGAACAGTGTATATAGGATACGCACTTGGCAGATTGACAGAGAAGGCAGATACGGACAGGATTATCAAAATGTGTCTCTTCCATGATCTCCCGGAGGCCCGTACGGGTGATCTCAATTATGTGAATAAGAAATATGTAAAGGCAGATGAGACGAGGGCGATAAATGATTTGGCGGCAACGCTCCCCTTTGGAGAAGAGATTCAAGAACTCATCCTTGAGTTTCTGAAGGGTGAGAGTCTTGAAGCCCAGCTCTCGCATGACGCTGATCAGCTGGAGATGATCCTTGCATTAAAAGAATATAAAGACCTTGGGAATAAATACGCCGATGAATGGCTGGACTTTGCCATCAAACGTCTCAAGACAGACATCGCACGTGAGGTATCGGGGAAAATCTTGGAAACTGATTCCTCGCTCTGGTGGTTTGGTGACAAGGGTGAGTGGTGGATCCATGGCCCCAGGTATAAAAAATAGGGATGGTCAGGCTCACCTTCTACTACAAGAACGGATGCTGGCTCTGCGATACCGCAGAAGAGATGTTAAATGGCCTCAGGGAGAAGCATGACATCAAGGTCAACAAGGTGGCTATTGATTCTGACGACGCGCTCTATGCACTCTATAGGTTCGATATCCCTGTATTTGAATTTAAAGACGGGTCTTCCCTTCATGGGAGGATCAGAAAAAAGGACTTTTTCCAGAAGCTCAGGGAGAATGAAGAGTAAGGGATGGTGAATTATTCCACTTCCACCATGAAACTGGTGAGTATGACCTTTCCTTCGTGTTTTACCTCACCGAATATCTGGTACACGCCTTTGGCAGGAAAGGAGAGATGTGCTTCAATCCTTGGACCGAATTTTTCTGGAACTGTCATGTGATGATGACCTCCATGGGATTGAATTGAGGGCATTCCCGGGAGTTCACCATGGGCGTGGATGAAGTTGTTCAGATCAGTCGAAATTATAGACTTCTGCCCCTTTCATGGCCATTTGGGCACCATGGTGGTGATGGCCATGCCCTTCACCTGTCTCAGCGAGGGAAGGGAGAGAGAGCCCTCCTGAGATGAACACAATCACAGTGGCAATCACAATATATTTTATAATCAACATACTTTCCTCGTTAACAGGAAAGCATAATCACTCATGCACTAATAGTATAACTGAAATATATGGGTTGAAACTCCTGTGATTTCAGATACTTCAGCCACCTGTTGACAATGGCTGAATTTTCTGTAGTATAGGTGTTAGAGAGCGAAGGGGTCGTCTTCTTAAGGGGGTTTCGATGTCAGCAGAAATGGTGGAAAGAAGGAGGGATATCCGTCAACCTTATCCCCGTGTTATTGAGTATAGTGCGACACCCGCTAGCGATGAAACGCTGAAGGGAGTGGCGGTGAATATCAGCAATTCCGGACTCGCCCTTTATATCTTCAGCCACCTCAATCAAGGTCAGGAGATTTTCATCAGGAGCTTTATCCCGGTGGATCAGCGGAAGGCATCTGTGCGCTGGGTGA